>JAQTYP010000240.1 GCA_028688235.1 Methylomonas sp. | reverse complement strand
GCATCTTGTCAAGCAGCATTTTCCCTATTAAATAACCGTTATTTTGTAATCCGGGCTTGTCCAACAACCGGTTCAGATGGTGGCTTCGCGCGTTGCGCTCGCACCATCTAACCTTATTCGTTATACGTATTCGGATTCATGGTTGACTATGTACTCCTCTAGCTTTTTGTAATTGGCATCGCTGTTTTCCCAGAGAACAACGTCTAAAGAATCAAAGTCCGAGAAACCGTCCCGCCAACGCCTCAAAGCAGCGCTAAACGCTTCTGCAGATTCTGCCGCCCCAACTGCCTCATATACTTTAATAAAATCCTCCAAGCGAGTATCTTGGTGGAAAGGATTCCCAAATAGGTACTCGAAACCTCCGTTGTCGATGATCCCTTGAGCCGTTACGAGCATCACTGCAACCTTATGTGCAAAAGGAGACCGCATAGGGTCAAAACCCCGCTGCACTAGCTTATCCACTGTGGTATCAATAAGGTCAGCCATACGTATAACGTAATGTATACGACATAAATTGTCTTATAATTCTTTTCACTTGTCGTATAATCCCTAGTGGCAAAAGGTAATTTATTGATTTTTCATTGATAAATTTTTCAAACGGTACACGCTATGCCGGAAAATACGACATCATCACGACCAAAGAAATTGCTTGATCAGGTACGCGATAAAATTCGTTTCAAGCATTACAGCCTTAGCACTGAGGATACTTACGTTTCTTGGATTAGGCAATTTATTTTGTTTAACGATAAACGTCATCCTTCCGAGATGGGAGCAACTGAAGTCGAGCGATTTTTGACCTATCTGGCGACCGAACGCCATGTGTCCAGTTCTACGCAGAATCAGGCTTTATCGGCAATCTTGTTCTTGTACCGCGACGTATTGGCAGTCGAATTGCCTTGGCTGGATCACTTTGAACGTTCCAAAAAGCCCAGACGATTGCCCGTGGTTCTGACGGTTGCGGAAGTTCAAGCATTGCTTAAACAAGCGGAAAAGGCGCCTGAGCCAATCTGCTTGATCATTCGTTTGCTTTATGGCACCGGCATGCGTTTGATGGAAGCCGTCCGTTTAAGGGTGAAAGATGTGGAATTGTCGCGGCGAGAAATCGTGGTGCGGGATGGCAAAGGTGGCAAAGACCGGGTGACAATGCTGCCAGACAGTTTACGGGAACCAATGCGGGCGCAATTAGCCGCACGTAAGGCATGGTACGACGAAGATTTGCGACTGGGCAAGGTGGATGTCTGGCTGCCGGATGCATTGGCGAAAAAGTATCCCAATGCGCCAAGGGAATGGGGATGGCAATATGTGTTTGCCGCCAGCAAGTATTCCATCGATCCGCGTAGCCAATCCGAGCGGCGGCATCATGTCGACGAAAAGCAGGTGCAACGCTATGTCAGAAAGTCTGCGCAAGCGGCGGGGATATTCAAACCAACATCACCGCATACTTTACGCCACAGTTTTGCTACTCATATTTTGCAAGCCGGCTACGACATCCGTACCGTGCAGGAATTGCTGGGGCATAGTGATGTCGCTACCACAATGATCTATACCCACGTTCTAAACAAAGGCGGCAAAGGCGTGACCAGTCCTATCGATTTGCTGTAACCTTTCCCCATGACAAACAATCAACACATCGCGCGGCGCGATCTCGCCGTGCTCTGGCATCCCTGCACGCAAATGAAGGATCACGAGCAATTGCCGCTGATCCCTATCAAGTCCGGCCAAGGGGTTTGGCTGGAGGATTTCGACGGCAAGCGTTATCTGGATGCGGTCAGTTCCTGGTGGGTCAATCTGTTCGGCCATTGCAATCCGGTGATTAACAAGGTGGTTAAAGACCAGATCGATACCTTGGAGCACGTGATACTCGGCGGTTTCACGCACGAGGCGGCGGTGGATCTGGCCGAAAAACTGGTCGAAATCACGCCGAAAAACCTCGACAAGTGTTTTTACGCCGATAACGGCTCGTCGGCGATCGAAATTGCGTTGAAGATGAGTTTTCATTATTGGCGCAATCTCGGTCGGACGCAAAAGACCAAATTCGTCACGCTGGAAAACAGTTACCACGGCGAAACCTTGGGGGCGTTGGCGGTCGGCGACGTTGCTTTGTACAAAGACACCTACGGGCCGTTGCTGATGGACGTCGTCACGGTGCCGGGCCCGGATTGCTACTACAGGGAGGCGGGTGAAAGCTGGGAGGCTTATTCGCTGCGCCGCTTTGCCGACATGGAACAAACCTTGGCCGAACACGCGCATGAAGTTTGCGCGGTGATAGTCGAACCCTTGGTGCAATGCGCCGGCAGCATGCGCATGTACCATCCGGTTTATTTGAAGCGCTTGCGCGAGGCTTGCGACAAATACGGGGTGCATTTAATCGCGGACGAAATCGCGGTCGGTTTCGGGCGTACCGGGACATTGTTCGCCTGCGAACAGGCCGCCATTAGCCCCGACTTTCTGTGTCTGTCCAAGGGTTTGACCGGCGGCTATTTGCCGTTGTCCGCAGTACTGACCAGCAATAAAGTCTACGACGCGTTTTACGACGATTATCGAAATCTGACGGCGTTTTTACATTCGCATAGTTATACCGGCAATGCGTTGGCTTGCCGGGCCGCGCTGGCGACCATCGGCATTTTCCAGTCGCGGGACGTGTTGGGGCGCAATCGGGAATTGGCGGCGGCGATGGCGAAGGCGGCCGAACGCTTCGAAGAGCATCCTCATGTGGCCGAAGTACGGCAAACCGGCATGATAGTCGCGATCGAGATGGTCGAAAACAAACAAAGCCGCGAGCCTTATCCTTGGCAGCAAAGACGCGGACTCAAGGTTTATCAATATGCCATATCTCAAGGCGTGCTCTTGCGTCCGTTAGGCAATGTCATTTATTTTATGCCGCCCTATGTGATCAACGAACAGGAGATAGAACTGATGGCCGACGTCGCCTGGCAAGGCATACAACTGGCAACTCAAGACTGATGCGCGTATCCCGTTTATATGTAGAGGCCCCGTTGAATGCCGGCGGCCGTATCGAACTGGACGAAGAGGCCGGTCATTATGTACGGACTGTGCTGCGCTTGAAAACCGGCGACCCTATCGTGCTGTTCAACGGTGTCGGCGGCGAATACGCCTGCCGCTTCAGCGAGGTCAGTCGCAAAAACGTTCGCGTTGAGATAGCGCGCTTCGTAGACCGCGATGTCGAGTCGCCGCTAACAGTGAGCCTGGGTTTAGGCATATCGCGTGGCGACCGCATGGATTGGGCGGTGCAAAAGGCGGTGGAATTGGGCGTGGCCGAACTGACGCCGTTGATGACCGAGCGTTGTGTGACCAAGCTCAACGACGCCAAGCGCCTGCAGCGCTGGCAGCACTGGCAGCACATCGTACAGCATGCCGCCGAACAAACCGGCCGTACCCGTGTGCCGGCACTGGGCGACATCACCGAGTTCGCCGTCTGGATCGATAGGCCGCAAGGGTTAAGAGTCTTTCTCGACCCTTACGCCGAACTAAGCTTGGCGGATTTGCAGCCGGCCGATAATCGAATCACCTTGCTGTCGGGGCCCGAGGGCGGTTTTAGCGACGTCGAACGGCAACTGGCCAAGGCGGCGGGATTTGTGCCGGTGCGTATGGGGCCCAGGATTTTACGCACCGAAACGGCGGTGCTGTCGGCGTTGACGGCCGTACAGAGTTTATGGGGAGATTTTCGTTGATGCGTAAATTGCTTGTCGTACTGATGCCAATAGCGATCATCGCGGCGTTGTCGGCCATTGCCAGCCTGGCGGCCTATGGTTTATTGCGTTTGACCGGTGACGTATTGCCGCTACATAAAGCCATCAGCAAGCTGACCTTGATCATGTTATTGCTCAGCGTTTTTCCGTTACGAAAATGGCTGCAATTGAGTTGGGGCGAACTGGGGTTTGCTCCGGCGAGGGCGTTTTTCAAGCAGATGGGGCAGGGATTGTTGTTTGCCTTATTGACCTTGTCGCCGGTGCTGGCGTTGCTGTATGCCTTGGATGTACTGGTATGGGACGAGGCAAGAGTCTGGACGCCGGGCAAAGTGCTGGAAAAAACCGCAGTATCGCTGTTTTTTGCATTATTGATCGGCGTTGGTGAGGAAATGTTGTTTCGCGGCTTGCTGTTAAGCGCTTTGAAGCGCCGGTTGCCGTTGATTGCAGCCATAGGCATCAGCTCGTTTTATTTTGCGGTGCTGCACTTTTTTAAAAGTCAAACCAGAATTCCCTATGAGCAGCAAAGCCTAGGTAGCGGTTTTCGATTGATGGAGGAAGCCTTCGTCAACTGGCTGGATCCGCAATATTTGAGTGCATTGCTTGCATTATTTGTTGTCGGCACCTTTTTGGCGGTGCTGCGCAGCCGTCTGCCGCAAAGTTTAAGCTTATGCATAGGTTGTCACGCGGGCTGGGTCTGGCAAATCAAACTCAGCAAGGATTTATGCGATGTCAATCAGCAATCAGAACATTTGTATTTGATCAATATTCATTACGACGGAGTGATAGGGCCTTTGGTCAGCGTTTGGCTGGCGATGGCGATGCTACTTTGGCTTCTGCACAGGTCTGCTGTAACGAAAAATGGATCGGTCTAAGGGGTTATATGAAGTAGGCCGTTCTTGTTTTATTGGTATTAGCGTTGTTTAATATTGTGATGAGGAAATCTAGCAGTCACATCGTCGTCCATAAGCCCAATGAACTGTCGGTACAGTGGGCGCAACGAGTGGTCAACCGGCTTGTCGCCGGCGTGAAAGTGAGCGACATCCAGCTGTGTTCGGTAGACGTGGGAACTTCGACCAGGCTTAGAGTGGAAATAGAGCACGATGCACCGGACGTTGTGCCTAGCCGCTGGTTTATCAAGACCCCTTCGTTGGCATTCAAATCGCGCTTGATTACCGCTATGCCGCGGTTTTTGCATAAGGAAGTCAGTTTTTATCGCTCGCTTTCCGGCAATGTCCCGCTGAAGTTGCCGCGAATCTTGGCGGCAGAAAGTCGTTTCGGCCTGGGGTCGACGTTGGTCATGAGCGATTTATCCGAGCACGATCTAAGGCCGGGGCGGGCCGCCGATGCCTTGTCGCCGGAACAGGCCGGCCGGGTGATTGTGCATTTGGCCAGACTGCACGGCCGCTATTGGAATAAGCCGGCATTGCTGAAAAGCCATCGCTGGTTGAACGGGTTTTCCTATCAGATGGAAAATCACATGGGGTCTTTGTTGGCCGTGCCGTTGATGAAGCGGGGCTTGCAGCGAGCGGATGGTTTGATTGCAAAGCGCTTGCATGGGCCGGCACTGCGCTATTCGCGTAATAGGCGTTCCATCAAGCACGGACTAGCCAAAGACGTCAAGACGCTGGTGCATTACGATTGTCATCCGGGCAATATTTTTTGGGACGAGAGCGAACCGGGCTTTCTGGATTGGCAATTGGTGCGTATAGGGGAAGGCATCGGCGATGTAGCCTATTTCCTGGCGACTGCGCTCGAGCCCGATGTCAGGCGAGCGCATGAAAAAAACTTGCTGAACCAATATGCCGAACAATTAACGATTGCCGGAGCCGAACGGGTCGATGAGCGGCTTTTGTTCCGGCGTTACCAAGCGCATTTGGTTTATCCTTTCGAGGCGATGACTATTACGTTGGCGATAGGCGGCATGATGCACCACGAAAGCAATCTGGAATTGATCGAGAGAGCCGCGGCGGCCGTCGATGACCATGATAGCTTTGCCAGATTAAAGGCATAAATGAAAAAGGCCGGAATTTCCGGCCTTTTGTTGATGATTAATGTTGGACGAAGCCGCTAACGCGGAGAAAAAGCAAGCTTTATCACCATTAAAAGTGCCTGTATAAAAGGCCCAGCGTATTTGCAATCACAAAACACCCGGTTATTGGTGTCCTAGATCGGCTGA
>JAQTYP010000239.1 GCA_028688235.1 Methylomonas sp. | reverse complement strand
ATATCGCGCATGACTTCAACGCAAGCCCAGGCCCGGTCGCGATTAACCGGAGGAAAATCAAAGTCGGCCCGGCGTCCACTAGTTTGCGATTGCTCCGACCCTGGGCCGAATTTGCCGGAGAGCAGACCGCCGGCCAGCGGACTCCATACCATCAGTGCCAGCTTCTCCTCCGCCAATAGTGGCACTATTTCCCGTTCAATGTCGCGCCCAGCCAAACTGTAGTAAGCCTGTACGGTATCGAAACGGTTTAACCCCAAACGTTCCGACAACCCCAAGGCTTTCATGATGCGCCAAGCTTGCCAATTGGATATGCCGATATAGCGTACCAAGCCTTGGTGAATCAAGTCATCCAAGGCGCGTAAAGTTTCTTCGATAGGCGTCACTGGATCGGTACCGTGAATTTGGTAGAGATCGATATGATCCAGTTGCAGTCGTTCCAAACTGGCTTGAATACTATCCATGATATGTCCTCGTGACGCTCAGCGATCATTAGGGCCATTGCCAACCGGCACGTATACTTTGCTGGCGATAAGCACTTCGCTGCGTTTAACGGCCAAATTTTTTAATGCTTGTCCCAGCAATTGTTCGGATTCGCCGTATGAGTACACATCGGCTGTATCGATAAAATTGATGCCCGAGGACAGAGACAAGTTAACGATTTCGTCTACAGCTGCTTGCTTGAGTTTGCCAATTTGTCCCCAAAAGCTATCGGCTCCGCCGAAGGTCATGGTGCCCAGACATAATTCGGACACAAACAAGCCGCTGCGGCCAAGTTGGTTATAACGCATAAAAACTCCTTATTCCTAATTCCGGAACACGTGGAAGATGTCGAACGAGAGCAGGTAAAATCCCGGATTCACTTGCTTTGCAAAAGTCTATGGCAAATCCGTTCCAATCTTTTGAGTCGGATTAATAAATCATCAGCGCGTTACGCGAGCAAACCTTCGGCGCCCAACACACTTTTTACGTTTGGGCGCGCAGCTACGCGTTGTTGATAAACTTGTAAAACCGGCCACTCCGACAAATCCAGATTTATCCAATTGAGCCATCCCAATACGGTAAACAAATAAGCGTCGGCTACCGTGAATTGCTCACCCATTAAATAAGTTTTACCTTGCAACTGTCCGGCGACATAAGAAAGAGCAGCTTTAAACCGCGGCAAATAGAAATCACGGGCCTGTTCGCCGGCATCGGCTGCACGATAAATCGGATGCATACCTTTATGTAGTTCGGTGGCGACAAAATTTAACCATTCTTGGACACGAACACGTTCAAGCGTACCGGCTAAAGGTAGCAACCTCGCCTCCGGCTTTAAATCGGCCAAGTACTGCACAATGGCGACGCCCTCCGTCAGGCGTTCGCCGTCGTCGAGTTCCAGTACCGGAACAACGGACTTGGGATTGATGGCGTTAAAGTCCTCGCCGTGTTCCGTTTGTTTGGTTTTTAAATCGACTTTTTCCAACTCGTAGGTAAAACCCGCTTCGCTGAGCACAATATGCGGGGAAAGTGAGCAAGCGCCCGGGGTGTAATAAAGCTTCATCGTAAGTCTCCTAAAGTGTGAATATGCAGTGGCAGGCCCGACGTTGCTATTTTAGTTAGCCAGTTACTATAATCAACTAGGTACAATTTAGTAACTAATTACCGATAAGTAACCATGAAGAAAACCAACAAACAAATCGTTGCGTTCGATATTCGCGACTACAGCGAAATGCGCTGCCCCATGCACGGCTTGGTCAGTCTGCTGACCGGGCCGTGGACAACGTATATTTTGTGGATGATTCGTCTGAACGGTACGCTGCGTTTTGGTCAGATCAAGAAACAAATGCCGACAATTTCAGCCAAAGTTTTGACCGAACGACTGCGTATGCTAGAAGATGCCGGGATTGTGACGCGTCATCAAGAAGCCAGTATTCCGCCCAAAGTGTCTTACAGCTTTACCCAGCGCGGCCACGAACTAGAAGCCCTATTGGATCAAATTAACGCATTGGCGACACAATGGAGTGCCGATTCCGGTGACGGATTTAATTTCACGTGCGATCCTAAGCGGATGTAATGAAGAACTTTAAGAGCTAGCTTCGTCACTCATCCAAGCTTCGCACCGGCGCCGGTTTGGCCCGGGCAGCTTGGGCGCTGTTCATGAATATGACGGATCCGACGATAACCGCGGACGCGCTCAGGATGCGCGGCGTCAGCGGTTCGTTCGCGAACCAGTTGCCTAAAAACACCGCCACCAGCGGATTGACGTAGGCATAGGTTGCGACCAGCGGGATCGGTGCGTTCTGCAACAACCAAGCGTAGGACGCGAAACCGATCATCGAGCCGCAGACGATCAAATAGGCCAAGGCCAGCCATGAGTCAACCGATACCTGGGCAAGACTAAAGAGCTGCCAGTTTTCGCTTAGGACACTGACCACCAACAACGCGAATCCGCCGGCCAGCATTTCCGCGCCGGTTGTCATCAGCGCCGTCTTCGGCAAATCCGCGGTCTTGCTATAGATAGAACCAAGAGCCCAAAGCAGACTGGCGAGTAGTAGCGCCGCCACACCGGGCATGTTTAAAGGCATGCCGTCCGAAAATGCCGTCGGGCCGACCAGCAGGTAAATTCCCGTGAAGCCGATGACCAGACCGGCCAACACGCGCAGCGTCGGTCTGGCGCCGTCAGGCCGGATTGCGTCGGCAATCACCAGAAACATAGGCACGGCGCCGATAATCAGCGCGGCGATGCCGGAGGGGACTGTTTGTTCGGCCCAACAGACCAAACCGTTGCCGCCGAGCAATAACAAAATGCCGACAACAGCAGCCGAACGCCACTGCCGCAAGGTGGGCAAGGCATCGCCGGCCAGACGCCGCCAAGCCAGCAAAATGGCGCCGGAGACGACGAAACGCAAGCCGGCCGACAAAAACGGCGGCAAGGTTTCGACCACAAAGCGGATCATCAAATAAGTCGATCCCCACACTAGATAAACGGCCAACAACGCGGCCCAAATCTTCGCCTTCACGCTTCGAACACCGGAATGATCTCGGTTTCCGCTTGCCCCGCTGCCATCCACTCTTTCACGGCCTGATGACCCAATACCGTGGCGACGTAGGCCTGGGCTTCCTGCCCCGCTTCCAGCCGGTAACTGTGAAAACGCAAAGCGACCGGCGCGTACATCGCGTCGAGAATACCGAAGCTACCTGACAGCCAGGGGCCATCGACGGCATGGGTCTCCCGGCATTCGCGCCAGATTTGCCCTATCCGCTCGACTTCTTTATGAACCACATCCGGCAATGCTTTGGCGTCCGGTTGGCGGCGGCAATTCATGCCGCAATGGTTACGCAGATTGGCAAAGCCGGCATGCATTTCCGCCGCCAGCGAACGGGCCTTGGCGCGCTCAGCCGGCGATACCGGCCAACCCTGGGTTCTCGGAAAGCGCTCGGACAGATACTCCAGAATTGCCAAAGAGTCCCAAACCGTCAGATCGTTGTCCAATAGCACCGGCACCTTGCCGGCAGGCGAAAACTCAGCGATGCGTGCTGACGTATCGTCGCGGTACAGCGGAATCCGCACTTCATTGAAGGCGATACCGTGGTGTTTCAGAAACAACCATGGACGTAGCGACCAGGATGAGTAATTCTTGTTGCCAATGATTAAGGTTATAGCCATGGGACATCCTATCAGTTGAAAAATTGGTAAAAAGGGTTATCAATGCGAATCAACTGAATTGCTTTCGGTCCCAGAATACCTGGAGTTAGGCCGAAACGTTAAGCACATACGCCGATCAGACGGCGAACAAACAGCGAGTCATTCGCAAAGTTCAATCGCCGCCGGAGCGCGGTGAATTTGCTTTGATTCCGTTACTTGTTAATTAAGAACTTTTGATCCGGCGTCAAAACATTAACCCAGCGGCACGCCTCAGGACGGATTTTACCGCCTCGCCGTTCGCGCGGCACCTTGCAATTATTAACGCGCTGATTGTCGGCCGCTTTGCTGCCTAAGCGCTCTTTCGCAGTCAAAGCAAATCGCCTGACGGCCTTGAGGTCTTCGCCGCTAACACTCTCCGATACGTGGATCAGTAATATCGCCGTCAGACCGACGGTTACAACAGTAGACTTAGTTGAATATCGCATGACGACAGCTCCTGCGCCGAATGAAAGCCGGTATGACAATACCGATAAATTCGATATTCGAAACTCCGATTCTTGCGATTAAATTTGATTCATACCGTTATCGGGCATCGTGAAAGATAATGCCCAAGGCGTAACGCTGACCGGAACGGATACGGCTGACGCCGTGACGCATATTGACGCGATAGTAACCACGACCACCCTGTAGGGGGCGGCGATGCACGGCGAATATGCATGCATCGCCCTGTCTTAGCGACACCACTTCCGCACGTGATTGCATGCGTGGCCGTTGTTCTGTCAGAACGAATTTGCCGCCGGTAAAATCGGAATTGGGTTCTGAAAGCAAAATCACGACTTGCAACGGAAACGCGCAGTCGCCGTAGAGATCTTGATGGAGACAGTTGTAATTGTCTTGCCGGTAACAAAGTAAAAGCGGTGTTGGTTTGCATTGTCCTAGCTGATGGCAATAGACGGCGAAGTCGGCATGGTTTGCCGGAAAATGTGGTCCAAACCCATTGCGCTCTGCCAGCAATTGGCGATATCCACCAACGGAGCGTACAGCGCTCGACGCAATACAGCAATCACATCCGGTAGCGGATAACGGAAATAACGGTATTGGCCGCTGCCGAAACCATGGCTTGCCATGATGACACGACTTCGAAACAGTAAATCATTGTCGTAGAGTCCGACTAAAGACCGACAAAGCTGCGGCGACAGTAATCGGTCAATGACGGCGTAACCTTGATTATCTAGGCTCTGGTATATGGACTGCCAGGATAGTGTTTGCAGCTTTTTAACATCATCCATGTCTTTACACGCCGCTGGAAATCAGTTCCCATAAATGTGCAGCGACCAAAGCCCGCCATGGCGCAAAGTTTTCCAACCATTGCCGGGTTTGATTTTCATCAATTGCCTCAACGCGGTTCAGTAACACTTGCAAGCCGCGACGGACCGCAGCATCACCGTGCAGTGAACCATTCATCCAACCATAGCCGCGTAATAGCGCATAATTGACGGTCCAATCACCTATTCCGCGAATCGCCAATAATTGCTGACGAATTTGTGCTAATGGCGGTTCTTTTTGCGTGTAATCCAACACCAATTCGCCTGAAGCCACCATCTTACTCACCGTTAGCAAAGTTTGCGCTTTGCTTTGCGAAAATCCGGCCTGACGCAAGTCACCTATGCTTAAAGCTGTGACGTGAATGGCATCCGGGTAGCAATATAAACCGCCGGAATGCTGTAACCCGACCAATTGAATCAATTTGCGGCGTATCGAAATAGCGGCGGCAAGGCTGATTTGCTGTCCGGTGATTGCCCAACTTAGCGCTTCAAATATAGTCCGCGCGACCGGTACCCGCAATCCTGATTGCTTGTCGATCAGCGCCCCCAACTGCGGATGTTGACCAACACTTTCCTCAAAAACGTCAATGGGTTGATCTAACCCAAGCATCCGAATCGCCAAGGCGAACAATTCGTCGACTTCCAAAGAAACTGACGTATCGTCGATGTTCAGTTCTATTTCAACCCTCTGGGATAAAACCGCATAGACAAACAGGCCGTTGAACCGTGCCACAATATCCCTTTACGCAACCGTCCGGCCTCCACTGATTCTGAAACTGCCAAAGTATCGCGGACATGAAAAGATAGAATATCTTGTGGCCGGTAATTCGTAGGTAGTGCCTGAAAGGAAACTCGATTTTTTCATAAACTTGCCGACGCCCCTGTTCGAAATGACGACCGTTTTTCGGTGGGGCAAGCGATTTTCTCTTGCTGTTGCCAAGAAATGGCCAAATTTGC
>JAQTYP010000238.1 GCA_028688235.1 Methylomonas sp. | reverse complement strand
CTAGCAGTCTTAAAACGGCGGCGGCGTGATCCTGCATGCCGCCGGTATAATCGACCACCGAAAAATCACGTATGTTGTAATACAAGGCGTTAACGGTAAAGTCGCGTCGCCAAACGTCTTCCTCTAGCGTTCCAAACACATTGTCGCGCAATAATCGGCCATCTTCGTGTATCACCTGCCTATCGGATTCTTCGACTTCCGATCCGCGAAACGTTGCCACTTCGATAATCTCGCGGCCGAAAAATACGTGAGCCAAGCGAAATCGCCGACCTATGATGCGGCAATTGCGAAAAACCTGCTTCACCTGCTCGGGACTGGCATTGGTCGCTACGTCGAAATCCTTGGGTTCGCGCCCAAGCAATAAGTCTCTGACGCATCCGCCGACCAGATATGCTTCGAAACCGGCGTTTTTCAAACGCTGTAACACCTTCAATGCGTTTTCGCTGATTTGGGATCGGGAGATGCAATGTTCGGCCCGTGGATAGATTCTAGGCAGTTGATTGAGCGCCGCTTCCACTTCGACCGCCGGCGTATCGTTGACCGAAAATATTTTTTTGAAGAATGTAAAAATGGCTGTAACCCTGTCTTGATTTTTCTATTGCCCGACTCGCCATACGGCAAGCACTGGTTGTCCATGTCTTTATCATAACATCCGGAAAGATTTCAGCTCAATCCAACACTACCTTTTACAACACAAGGTAATATAGTAGAATCGGGTAGCAGGTGATGTCATGCTGATTTGACACTAAATGATAAAAAGATTTTGCTTGATGCGATCGGCAACTATATATAGGAGCGAGGGGAAATGTTTAAGAAAATTTTGACGGGTTTAATCGATCAACCTTTATTCACGAGTCTGTTTGTGGCCGATTTTGCGCTACTGTTGTTCCATAGACCGCCATTTTTGTTCTCCCTGATGATGGTCGGAGCATTGGTGGCAATGAGCATGTATATGGGGCAAAAACTCGAACTGTTTCGCAAATAATTGCAGACCGACAATATAAACCACTCAAAGCCCGGCGCCGAACAGCTTTCGGCGCCGGGTTTTTTGCGTAGAATCGGCGCAGTCATTTATGATGCTTTGCTACTGTTGGCCGTGCTGTTTTTCGCCACGGCCATTGCTTTGCCATTTAACGCCGGCCTAGCCTTTGCCTCAGAGCAGTACTACTTTCCGCTTTATTTGTTTTGCGTTACCTACTGCTTTTATGCTTGGTTCTGGACCCATGGCGGCCAGACTTTGGGTATGCGCGCCTGGAAAATCCGGCTAGTTGGTCCGGCCGGCGGGCGAGTGTCTTGGAGGCAAGCGACGCTACGTTTTTTTGCCGCCCTGCTTTCGTGGAGCTGTCTAGGCTTGGGCTTTTTCTGGTGCCTGTTCGATGCCAAAAAACGCTGTTGGCACGATTTGTTGTCCAAGAGCTATCTGCATTTCGTGCCAGACGAAAAAAATAGCCGACTCCTATGATTATGCTATATTCCTGACTTACCTATCTATTCGCTCAATCGGGAGAATTCAATGAAAACAATAACAACACTGGCATCCCTGTTTGTTGCGCTAGTCGCTTTTTCCGCCCACGCCGAAGTCAAGCTGGAAGACAATTCCAAACTTCTCGGCAAATGGCAGGTCACCCACGAAGCCCTCGCGCTGGACAGAGAAAAGAAACCCTTGCATGTGACTTGGGAGTTTCAAAAAGACGGCACATTGATCACCACGGGCGAGGACGCTCGTAGCGGCATTGGTGAAATGAATATACCGATCAAATACAGCGTGGCCGACGGCGTGATCAAAAAACAGATCTCACCGGGAAGGGAAAAATACGAAGATTGCACTGTGCTGGAAATGAGCGACAAAAACATGACAATGAAATGCAAATTTTTGTATTTCTTCATGACCCGCATGTAAATTGGCGATTACCGACAGGCGGAACAAAACGCCTGTCTAACCTTTCTTCTTGGCCCCGTGACTAATTGGATAAGCAAACGGTTTTGCCAGCGGTTCTCCAATAAAAATTCCCTGCCCAGGCAGGGCCACGCTCTTCCAATAAGCCTCTATCAACGAACTCCCTCGCAGATAGTGGTACATCAACACTGCCGGATTGGAAAATTTTTCTGGAAAATTGCATGGCTCGACCACTGCGCCGTAGCTACCTGTAGCCCCTGCCTTTATCCACTCCAATATATTCATTTGACTGCTACCCGACATCACGCCCCCGGCCGAGGTCAAATGATCAGCCACCGCACCGGGCAGGAAGCGGTTATCCTTGATATGCGGCACACTGACCAGGCCCGTGAAGTAAAACATCACATCGTCACGCCCGGCAATGAAATCCTGTTCCAGGTAGTTGACCGGCCAAAATGGCCTGAATTTTTCCGCGATATCCGGAAATACCGCAGCCCGAGAGCTACGCGCATGATCAGAGGTCTTTAATAAATAGGCCGAACCTTGGGCCCTGGAATAATCCGCGGCAATTCCGCGGTCTATTAATTTTTGGGTTTCGGCAAAATTCTGTGCCGCTACCACCATCGTCGGCCGCCAGCCGTATTTATCGTAAGGCCGACCCAATTCGGATGCGAAATACGGATTTTTTCGCGTCATCTTGCAACCGTCCGCACAGAAATCAGGATCGAAGCCGGCTGCAAATGCGGTCGTGATCGACATGCATTCGACCCGGAACGGCTGCAGCCAAGTCAGCGCAAAGGCTTGAACGTGCTTCGGCGTTTGGTCGTCGACTTGTTTTTTGATTTTTTCGAACTCGCTTCGAGTCAAAACGGCCCTGCGCAAAGGAAGACGAACATGAATCACCTGTTCGGCCGGAATATGCCGCTTTTGACGATAATAGTCGGCAATTCGCCGGCTCGTATCGTCGTTGTCGTTGACGATGATCGCTAAATCCTCGGCACTCAAGGCCATCGCCGGCTTATACAAAGGCGAAACTTGCGCCGACAGCGGCGTAATCTTCAGGCAGCTGACGAACAAAAGCCAGCAAACAGAAACAACGATCTTATGGATAAAAGACATATCTTATCTTGACGGCACAGATAATAATTCGTGCCAATGATGGCACAAATCGACGCATCAAGTCTCGGTCGTCACGATATTTCGATCTGCGATCCACAAAATTAATGCTTGCCATGCCGATGCTGTGTTATTCGGCCTTATAGATAGCATCAAAGACCCGTTTACCTTTAAAATAGTGGATTGGCAATCACTGGGAAATTGGGCACAGCGCCCTGGAATCGTTCATGACCGACTATAAATTGACTCACCTGAAGCAACTCGAAGCTGAAAGCATTCATATCATCCGCGAAGTAGCGGCCGAATTCGATAAACCGGTCATGTTGTACTCCATAGGCAAGGATTCCGCAGTGATGTTGCATCTGACCCGTAAGGCTTTTTTCCCCGGCAAACCGCCGTTTCCGCTGTTGCACGTCGACACTACCTGGAAATTCAAGGAGATGATCGAATTCCGCGACCGCATGGCCAAAGACCTGGGTTGGGATTTGCTGGTGCATATCAACGAAGAAGGTGTGGAACAAGGTATAGGCCCGTTCTCGCACGGCAGCAAAAAGCACACCGACGTCATGAAAACCGACGCGTTGAAACAAGCCCTGAACAAATACCAATTCGACGCGGCCTTCGGCGGCGCGCGGCGCGACGAGGAAAAATCCCGCGCCAAGGAACGGGTTTACTCGTTCCGCGACAAGAATCACCGTTGGGACCCGAAAAATCAGCGCCCGGAATTGTGGAATGTCTACAACGGCAAGATAGACAAGGGAGAAAGCATCCGCGTATTTCCGTTGTCGAACTGGACAGAGCTGGACATCTGGCAATACATCCATCTGGAAAACATCCCCATCGTGCCGCTGTATTTTGCCAAGGAACGCCCCGTCGTCGACAAGGACGGCATGCTGATCATGGTCGACGACGAACGCATGCCTATCGGTCCGGACGATAAAGTCGAGATGAGAATGGTGCGTTTCCGCACGCTTGGATGTTACCCCTTGACCGGCGCAGTCGAATCCACCGCGACGACATTGCCGGAGATTATCCAGGAAATGCTGCTGACCACTACCTCCGAGCGCCAAGGCCGCTTGATCGACCACGACCAGGCGGGGTCTATGGAGCAGAAGAAACGAGAGGGGTATTTTTAGAAGAGGATTAATTGTTGCGACTGTTTTTTAGTTGCCATAGAATGAAACTCCATGAGCAAAACGCAGAAACTGATCGAGAAATTTAAATCCAATTCTGATTTCACTTGGCAAGAATTGGAAAGGATGATGTCGCTAATGGGCTTTGAAAAACAGGAAGGCGACGGTTCACGGGTTAAATTCTACAAAGCCGATTTGACCATTAGCATCCACAAGCCCCATCCCGATAAATCGATCAAGCTCTATGTCCGCAAAGAAATTTTAGCGAGGTTAAAAAATGAATTGCTTTAGCTACAAGGGCTATCAAGGCTCGGTTGAAACCAGCATTCAGGATAAATGTCTTTACGGCAAATTGCTCAACATAACCGATCTAATCCTTTATGAAGGCAACACCGTGGAAGAGCTTGAGCAAAACTTTAAAACATCGGTAGACGATTATCTGGAACACTGCAAACAGTTAAACAAGTCGCCTAAAAAACCGTTCAAGGGCTCCTTCAATGTCAGAATCGGTCAGGAACTCCACGAAAAAGCCAGTAAACGAGCAGGCGAAATCGGCAAATCCTTGAACGATTATATTAAGGATATTGTGCAGAAAGACACCGAATCCCATGCCTAATAATAGCCAGCATCAATAGGCTAAAAACAGCAGATGATTAATAGCGTCCAGCTTAAAAACTTCGGCCCGCTCACCGAAATTGATTGGCAAAATCTAGGTTCGATTAATTTGGTAATCGGCAATAATGGCTGTGGGAAATCGTTTTTGCTGAAGGCGATATATAGCGCCGTGCGGACGCTGGAAGATTTTAAACGCGGTGATAATCCAGATAGACCAGATCATATTTTATTAAACAAACTTTTCTGGACATTTCAGGCCGAAGGAGTTGGTAATTTAGTATCAAGTTCCAGTAGCACTGACTTGTTATTTGGTTTAACGCTCGATGGTCATAAATTTAGTTATAAATTAACCAAGCCCTTCCGAAATGCTATTGACGGCTGGATAAATGACGTCCCCCCACGAAAAGACAATTCCATTTTTTTGCCGGCAAAAGAAATATTGTCTTTTTACCATATTATATTAAAGTCCAGACAACAAGATCAGTTACTTGGATTCGACGACACCTATTTGGATTTAGCACGAGCGCTGCAAATTTCACCTGGGAAAGATTTCATGGACGCTGCGACACGTGAAATATGGATAAGTGATAATTCGCCAAAAAGCGGCTGTGGCTCATGGGATTTTCAACAAGCAACATCAAATTTAAAAGGCTTGATTGGAGGCGAGATAAATTATGATGAAACGACAAATCGCTGGTATTTTGAGCATGAAGAGTTCAACAAAAAAGAACGATATGCTATGGGAGCAACGGCTGAAGGGATAAAAAAGATCGCTGTTCTGGATAGATTATTGAAAAACGGTTATTTAAACGAAAACTCTATCATATTTATCGATGAGCCTGAGTCTACATTACATCCAGAGGCTATCTCCACATTTCTTAATATTATCGCCATCCTTGCCAAACACGGTATTCAGTTCTTCATAGCCAGTCACTCTTACTTTGTCATCAAGAAGTTATTCTTGATCGCACAAGAACATAAACTGTCGATTCCGGTTCTTTCCAAAGAAGGCGAGAGCTGGCAACAATCGAATTTATTGCATGACTTTCCTGATAATCCAATTATCGACGAATCGATTAGGCTATATGAACAGGAAGTGGATTTGGCGTTCAGATGATCAGCAATCCAAAAAATGATTTTGAACGTTTATTT
>JAQTYP010000237.1 GCA_028688235.1 Methylomonas sp. | reverse complement strand
GTGCCACCCTGGAATTAACCCAGGCTTTATTCGCCAAGACCGGCGGCAATCCGTTTTTTTTCATGCATTACCTGCGGCAATTGCCATTGACAGGTTGTTTGAAATACCGGGCCGACACGGCGCGGTGGGACTACGACGCCGATGGCATGCGCGACCTGGGTGTCAGCGATAATGTCATCGATTGGATGGTGGCGCGGATAGCCTCGCTGGCAACGCCGGTCATGGAAGCACTGAAATTGGCCGCCTGCATGGGCGCGGTTTTCGACGCTGGCCTGTTAAGCGTTATAGCCGACGGCGGCATGCGGGAACATTTGGCGCAGGCCGAAGCCTGCGGCTTGTTGGTGCCGGGAAGCAACACGAAAACCGAATACCGGTTTTCCCACGACAGGGTGCAGCAGGCCGCTCATTCGTTGATGACGGATGCCGAATTGCTTGCGAACCGACTGAAAATCGGCCGCTGTTTACGCCAACAGGCCAAGGCCCGACACGACAGGGCCTTGTGGTTCCAGGCCGTCGACCATCTGAACGCCGCCCGGACTTTGATCGTGGAAGAAACCGAGCGCAATAGCTTGGCGGCCGATAATTTTTGCTTGGGATTATGGGCCAAACACGGCGGAGCCTTCGAACAGGCCTTGCCCTATTTGCGGCGGGCTTGCGATTGTCTGGCCGGCGAGCTTGCCGCACCGGGGGCTTGGGCGAGCGTACTGCGGCATAGAGCCGAATGCGAACATCTGTGCGGCCATCACGATCAGGCCAGGGTCTTTTTCGAACAGGCTGTCGGCCTCGCCGATTCCGACCTGGAAAAAGCTAGACTGTTCGAATTGATGATTCAATTTTACGCCGATTTGTCGCAATTCGAGCGGGCCTATGTCGTCAGTCGTCGGGCCGCGGCCTTGTTCGGCATCGTTTTGCCGGCGGCTTTCGATCCCCTGCAATTCGGCATCGAGTTACTGACCTTGAAGTACCGCTTGCGCCGTTACAAGGTCGAAGAACTGTTGAATTTACCGGCTGTGACCGATACCCGAATGAATATCGCCATCCGGTTGCTGTCGGCCACGTTGAAAGTCGCCTATCAAATCAGGCCGGAATTATGCGCGGCCATCGCCGTCAAGCAGGTCGGCCGTTGTTTGACTCACGGCAATAACGCCGAGGCCGTGATCGGTTACATGGTGTTCGGCGTGATTTTCCTGGGCGGCGTGATGGGCGACCATCAAGCCGGCTACGATTACGGCCGTTTGTCCTTGGCCTTGTTGGATAGATACGCCAATCAGCGGCAAAGAGCCGAGGTCAATTTCGTCTACGGTTATTTTGCCAACTCCTGGCGATTTCCGGCCGCCGATACCGAGACTTACTGGCAACTAGCCTTGTCCACGGGGCTGGAGACGGGAGATTGGTTTCATAGCGGCTGCGCCTGCTGCGGATTGGCGCAAAGCCGGTTCATGCGGGGAGTGGCGCTGGATCGGCTTTGGCAGGATACGGCGGAAATGACCACGACACTGGCGCGTATCGATGCCCGCGAGCATCTGGGCATCATCGGCGGGATACGCCATGTGATTCGGAGTTTGCAAGGCAATGTCGCCAAGGACGCCCCAGGTGTCTTCGAGTTCGACGAAAAGGTCTATGTCGAGGCGCTGGCCGGCTACGGCTCCAGACATTTCGCGCATGTTTATTTCGTCAACAAGATGGCGTGTTGCTATTGGCTGGGCGACTACGATCAGGCATTCGAATTCAGCCGCTTGTCGATGGCGTATCTGAAGGATTCCGCCGGCATGCTGCATGCGGTCGAGCATCATTTTTACACCGCGCTGATCCTGGCAAAGCTCTATCCAAAGTTGCCCAGGCTGGAGCGGTATCGGGCATTGAGAACGTTGCGCCGCACCGAGAAAAAGCTGGGGCGCTGGTCGGAACAGAGTCCGCAAAACTTCAGCAGCCGCAGATATTTGCTGGCAGGCGAGATTTTCCGCCTGCGCGGTCGGACGGCTCTTGCGCTGGAGGCTTATCTACGCGCCGGCCACGGGGCGGAGACAGCGGGCCACTTGCATCTGGAAGCGCTGGCCAACGAATTGGCCGCGTTGCAACATCAGGCATTGGGGTATTTGCGGCCGGCAAGATTTCATTTCGACGAAGCGATTTATTGTTACCGACGCTGGGGGGCGACCGCCTGTTGGCAAAGCTTGGCGAACCGAACGGGTATGGCCGCGGACGCCTCGCGGCGGCAGCCGCTTACATTGAGTCTGGATAGCGCCACGCTGGTCAAGGCGGCCGAAGCCATCGCCTCGGAGCGCAGATTGCCCATGCTGCTGCAGAAGCTGATGCATGTCGTCATCGAAAATGCCGGCGCCCAACGCGGCGTATTGTTGTTGCAGGATCAGGGTGAATTGTTGATCCAGGCCGAGGCCGAGTTTGGGGCGGAATCCTATCGCGTGATGCAGGCCTTGCCGGTATCGGATGCCAGCGGCTTGCCCAGGAAGGTGATCAATTTCGTTTCCCGTAGCCTGGAAGTCGTCGTACTGGAACGGGCGAAGGACAATCCTGTCTTTGCGTCGGATCCCGAGATCGACAGACGCGGCGTGCGTTCTTTGCTATGCGCGCCGTTATTGCTGCGTGGCGAACTGCAAGGCTTAATTTATCTGGAAAACAATCTTTCGGACGGAGTGTTCACCGCGGAGCGCGTGTATTTGTTACAGCATCTGAGCCGCCAGATTGCCATATCGATCGATAATGCGCTGGTCTATGGCCTATTGGAAGACAAGGTCGCCGAAAGGACTTCGCATATCCAGACGCAAAAACAGGCTCTGGAACAGAAAAATGCCGAGTTGCTAGCCCACAACGACACCATAGTCGCGCTGAACCAGCGCTTGTTGAACGAAATCCGCGAACGGAGAGCAGCCGAGACCGCCTTGCAAAAAGCCAATGCCGAATTGGAAAATTTGGTGATGCTGGACGGCCTGACCCAGATCGCCAACCGCCGCCGCTTCGATGCCTGTCTGGAGGTCGAATGCCAGCGCCTGTTGCGCGACAAGACCCCTATGGCGTTGATTTTGTGCGATATCGATTATTTCAAGGCCTACAACGATTGCTACGGGCATCAGGCAGGCGACGACTGTCTGAAGAAGGTTGCGCAGGCCATAGCCGCTGCCCTTAGGCGGCCGACCGATATGGCGGCGAGATACGGCGGCGAAGAGTTCGCCGTGATCATGCCGCATAGCGACGAGCAGGGGGCCATGCAAGTAGCCGGCCTGGTCAGGCAAGCCGTCAACGACCTAAAAATTCCGCATCAGGATTCGCAAGTGGCACAATTCGTCACCGTCAGCATAGGGTTTGCCACGGCGATGCCGTTCCATCGCTGTACGCCGGTTTCGCTGCTCAAGGCGGCGGATCAGGCGCTGTATCTGGCCAAAACCAGCGGTCGCAACGGTATACGCTGGAACAAAGTGGCCTAACGGCATGCGGGAACCTTGCCATTTTCACTATTTACGTAGCATTCAATCACCATTGGAGGAATTAATGCCGTCAGGAAAGTATCCATCATCAATTGCAAAAGCGGCCGCTTTGTTGCTTCTCTTTGCCGGTAATGCGTTTGCCGGACAGGGGGCAAACGTAGACCCTTTTGCCGTCAATGATGGCAATATACCGGGGAAAACCAAATACAAAGGACCGCTTTGGCGTTTTAATCATGATTACCCGAAAACGCTGCCTCGATCCGAAAGGCCGTGGACCAAGGTGCTGAACGGCAAAGCACTGACGCAGGAAAACGCTCAAGCCTATATCGAAGCCTTGAAACAAGCCGTTTCGGACGATATGCGTATCATGGTGACCCAGCCCAGGGAATGGAACGGGAAAACCCGCAACTGGTATAGCATGCCATGGGCCGGCGCGGCCGTGCAAAAAACCGATTGGGAAGGGCGTGAGGCCATTTACGGTACTTATACCGGGCAGATTCAGCCCGCATCGGTGTATGCGGATTCCGGATTGACCGTCGATATCCGCAATTATGCGGCGATTTATTACAACGATGTGGCAGCCTATACCCTGCATAAAGTCTGGCAAAAATGCAGTAAAAAGAAGCGGGAATGCCCGCCGACCTTGAGCAACGACGCCGCGCAATTCGAAGAGGGTTCTCTGGTCGTCAAGGCGGCCGGCGTGAACGCTTCCGGCAAACAATGGCCTGTCATGCAGGGCGCGGCCAAATGGCAGATTTATCGCCCGCCTTTCAATTCGAAAGGCACGATACCGGGTAAACGGCCGGTCGTCAGCGATATTTACGTCGGCATTTTCGATATCATCGTCAAAGACAGCGTCGCCGCGCCGGAAACCGGTTGGGTATTTGCCACCCTGGTCTACGACAAGGATGCGCCCGGCCAGGATGCCTGGGATAAAATGGTGCCTTTGGGTGCGATGTGGGGTAACGATCCGGCCGTCAATTCCGCCTGGTATCCCGAGCAACCCTTGTCTGAAACCTATATCAACCCGTCGGCACCGGCCTATGCCACCGTGACGCTGGGTTACGGCGGCCGCTTGTCGGGCCCCTTCGATATCGCGGTTAAAAATCATGTCGAAGTGGATGGCAAGATCGTCGATAAATTGCCGAGCTCGTCTTGTCTGAGCTGTCACGGTACCGCCAGTTTTCATCCTGGGGTCTTCAAACCCTTGACGTTCTTTTATCCAGCCCAAATGCCGTTGACTTCACCCTGGAAGATGGTTGCGCCGGGCTCTGCGGAATGGAGCGAATGGTTTCAAAACCGGCCCGGTAACGTCCCGCAAAGCAAGGAGGTTGGCGCGATTGCGCTAGATTACAGTACCTTTTTGCAAGCGGCCTTGATGAATTACGCCGCGGTGGAAACCGCCAGAAAGCCGAAGCTGATGAAAGGCGTCAAAGACGATTTTTGGGAAACCTGGCGTAACTGGCAAAAGGCCAGAAAACACTGACGATTACCCGTATATTCTTGGGCGCTGAGCCGGCGTCGATCGAAGAAGGTGGTTTCAACGGCCGGCAGGCCGTTGAAACGCATGCCTTACTCCAGGACTCGAAATAACATTTCCTTGACGGTCTGCGGGTCGAAGGGTTTGTCGCAAATCGCCGAGACGCCGGATTTTTGTACCTTGCTGAGTCGGGTCTCGTTATTTTCGCTGGTGACCATCAAGATAGGGACGATGGCATTGTTCAAATCCTGCCTGATGAAGCGTATCAAGCCTTCGCCGTCCATGACCGGCATGTTCAAGTCCGTGATGATCAAGTCGAATTCATGCTCCGAGGCGGCGAATACCTCGGCGCCTTGCTTGCCGTCGACCGCTTCGGTGATGAGGACGATGCCCATGTTGTTCAATACTCGGCAGATATGTTTTCTGGCCAACTTGCTATCGTCGACTACCAGTACCCGCACGTTTTCGACGTCGTAGTATTCCAGGTCGATTTGCTGCGGGTCTATGAACTCTATCGTGGCTCTCAGGGCGTTTTTCAAGTCGCGAGCTTCGAAGGGTTTGGGCAGGATGGCGACGACGCCGGCCTGGCGGATGGCGTCCAATATCTTGAAGCTGGATTCGCTGGAAATCAGCATGAATGGGATATGGCTCAAGGTCTCGTCGTGTTTGATTTCTTCGAGCAGTTCGATCGCAGTCATGTCAGGCAGATACAGGCTGCTGACGATCAAATCGGGTTGGTGGCTTCGCAAAGAGGCCAGGGCATCGTTGCCGCAGCTCACTCCTTCGATATTGACGACGCCTTCCTGATGCAGGTGCTGCATGATGACTTTCAGTTGCGTGCCGGAGGGTTCGATTAGCAAAATGGCCAAATCGCAGATGTTGACTGAGCGCATGTAATGGTATTCTGATGGCTATGGATTGAAGACTATAATTTTAGAGTTTACCGATTTTAGATGATACAAGAAACGATAATCAGCACCGTCGATGCGGCGGGCC
>JAQTYP010000236.1 GCA_028688235.1 Methylomonas sp. | reverse complement strand
ACATCCCGGCACACGAATCCGCTGCTACCGTTGCTCCCTTCCGGGCCTGGCGGGGTTTACAGCGTATCGTTGCGAGAGGACCGACACAGTAACCATTAACACTCGGCGGCACTGCCGAAGAGCGCGCATTATGACCATTGCGCGCACGTTTGGCAAGCGTTTATTGAAAATTGATCGATTTTATTGCCGCGCCGAAGCTTTGGGCGAACGATGCGCCGAATTTGCCGGCCAAGCGGTCGATCAGACGCTCCTGTCGAGTGAAGTTCAATTTCTCCTCCACCCCCAGTTCTTCGCGAGCAACGGAATCCACGCTGCCAAAGCCGTCGGCCAATCCAAGCTGCACCCCTTCCTCGCCATTCCAAACCAGGCCGGAATACATGTCAGGCGCTTCCTTCAGGCGATCGCCGCGCGCTTGCTTGACCGCGGCAATGAATTGCTGATGCACTTGATCCAGCAAGGCTTGCATATGTTTGGCTTCGGTTTGATTCACCGGTGAAAAAGGGTCCAAAAAAGCCTTGTGCTCGCCGGCAGTCAACAAACGCCTCTCTACACCCAGCTTTTCCAATACATTGCTGAAGCCAAAACCGTTCATCACGACACCGATGGAGCCTATCAGACTGGCCGGGCTGACAAAAATCTTGTCGCTGGCCGCGGCCACGTAGTAACCGCCCGAAGCGCACATATCACCGACGACCGCATAGATCGGCAGGTCGGGATGCTGTTTTTTCTGTCGGCGAATCTCGTCGTAGATATAAGCCGATTGCACCGCGCTACCACCGGGGGAGTTGATGCTCAGGATGACCCCTTTGGTATTTTTATCCTTGATCGCGTCTCGCAAGCCCTCGATGACGGTATCGGCGTCGGCCGCCTCGCCTTGCATGATAGCCCCTTGCACATCGATCACGGCCACATGCCCCTTGCCGCCTCCCATATCAGTTTCGAAACGCGGATATACCACCATTGCCAATGCTGCGGACAGATAGGCGAAGGTCAAAAATTTAAAAAATATCCCCCAGCGCCGGGCTTTCTTTTGTTCGTCTATGGCCGAGAAGGCCAGTCTTTCCAGTATCTCTTTTTCCCAGGCCGTCGAACCTTGATCGGCCGATTGCTTTTGTTGTGAATTTTCCATACTCAACCTCTCAAATAAAGTCTAACAACTCTGTCGGATGGGATAGACAACGCAAAGGCTTGTATTGTTGCAATACCGTTTCCGAATGTGCGCCGCAAGTCACGGCGATAGCCGCGACTTGCGCGTTCGAAGCCATTTGCAGATCATGTACTGAGTCGCCGACCATCAAGGTGCGCTGCTTGCTGACGCCCAGTTCAGCAACGATCTCGTCTATCATCCGCGGGTCAGGCTTGGATGCAGCCTGGTCGGCGCACCGCGTACTGCAGAAAAAATCAGCCAGCCCAGTACCTTCCATGGCTCTTGCCAAGCCTGCGGCTTTCTTGCCTGTCGCCACTGCCAGACGATATCCATCTTGCGAGAGTGTTTGCAGCATATCGACGACGCCGGGAAACAGATCCTCAGGACCGATATGCTTGGATACGAAGTGCCGGCTGTAATGCGCTGTCAGCTTGGCGCGCGTTTCGGGATCGGCATCCGGAAACAAGCTTTCGACCGCATTCTCGATGCTCAGGCCTATGATGTCCTTGATAGCCTGTCTATTCGGTATGGGGCAGGCGCAATATTCGGCGGCCTGTTGAATGCAATGCACGATCCAGTCTATCGAATCGATTAGCGTGCCGTCCCAGTCGAAGATGATTAAGTCAAAGCGGTTTTTCATTGTTCAACAAAGTTTGCAAATCGTCGGGTAAAGGGGCTGAAAAATGCAGGACATGTCCGCTTATGGGGTGAGCGAACTGCAGTTGCTCGGCATGCAAAAACAGCCGTTTATAGCCTTTCATCCTGAAGGCCTTATTGACTTCGTCTTCCCCATAACGCTCGTCGCCGATTATCGGGTGACCCAACCAAGCTGCATGGACCCGGATTTGATGGGTGCGACCGGTTTTGGGCGCCGCCTGCACCAGGGTCGCATCCTGAAAGGCTTTCAAGCGGGTGAACAGTGTTTCAGCGGCTTTTCCGGCCTGACTGACGGTGACCATGCGCTCGCCCCCCTGATTGACGTTTTTCAATAAGGGCACGTCGACCCATTGCTTTTTGCGCGCGAACCGTCCTGCCAGCAAGGCCAGATAAGTCTTTTGAATACCGTCGCCGCGAAACATTTCGTGCAGCACTTTCAAAACAGAACGTTTTTTCGCAATCAACAAACACCCCGAGGTTTCCTTATCCAGCCTATGCACCAATTCCAAAAACTTCTGCTGGGGACGAATCTGGCGCAAAGCCTCGATGACGCCGGAATGAATGCCGCTGCCGCCATGCACCGCAAAACCGGAAGGCTTGTTCAATACGATGAATCCCTCGTCTTCATACAGGATGTGGTTCTCCAGGCTGTATTTCAAGGTAGGCTGCACGATGATGTCGTCATTTTTTTCGGCTACCCTGACGGGCGGAATGCGGACGATATCGCCCAAGGCCAGCTTATAACTGACGTCGACGCGCCCCTTGTTGACCCTGACTTCGCCTTTCCGCACCATGCGGTAAATTCGGGTTTTGGGTACGCCTTTCAGGTAGCTGATCAAAAAATTATCCAAGCGTTGTTCGCAATTGGCCTCGGTAATTTCCAGCCACTGTACTTGAGGATGAGTTGATTCGGATGCGGATTTCATGCCATAAATGATAGCAATTTCCGGGCAAGCCATGTTTAAAATTGCTGCCATTGGTAAACATTGATATATTAGGCCAGTTAATCTATGCATGGAATTAACCATAAAGATAACCTTCCGGCTTCGGCGCCCCTAACGCCGTCGCCGGCAAAAGAATTTTTTCGGGTTTTATCGCTCAACCCATGATGAGCGACTGCATCCAAACTCTAAGAGCTCAGTAAAAACAGATCGCCACTACTCGAGCGCCAGCTTCGGCAAGTCCGATAACCCGCTGGCCTAGACAGAACGCCAACCGGTGTTTTTAGTCAGCCTGGCCGCTTCCATTAAGTTTCGAGACGGAAAAACCGTCTGAACCCGCGACATTAAAACTGTTTGAGAACTCTTCGGTAGGATACACATAACAATAAGGATAACGAATGAAAAGAATGCTTATCAACGCCACGCAGCCCGAAGAGCTGCGAGTGGCCTTGGTAGATGGTCAAAAACTGTACGATTTCGACATCGAAGTTCCATCGAAAGAACAAAAAAAATCCAATATTTACAAAGGCATCATCACCCGGGTAGAACCCAGTCTGGAAGCCGCCTTCGTCAATTACGGCGCCGAAAAGCACGGTTTTTTACCCTTCAAGGAAATCGTCCCGGAATACCGGAGCAACGGCGAATCGGAAGAAAAAACCAATAAAATCGGCATCAAGGAAGGCCAGGAAATCGTCGTTCAAATCGAAAAAGAAGAACGGGGCAACAAAGGCGCCGCCTTGACCACCTATATTAGCCTGGCAGGTACCTATCTGGTACTGATGCCGAACAATCCCAAGGCTGGCGGCATTTCGCGCCGAATCGAAGGCGATAACCGTAGCGAACTGCGCGAAACCATGGCCGCCTTGGAAATACCGGACAGCATGGGTTTGATCATACGCACGGCAGGTTCCGACAAAAGCGCCGAAGAGCTGCAATGGGATTTGAATTACTTGCTGCAGCTTTGGGAGGCAATAGAACGCTCCAGTCACGAACAAACCGCACCCTTCCTGATTTTCCAGGAAAGCAACGTCATTATCCGGGCGTTGCGCGACCATTTGCGCGGCGACATAGACGAAATCTTGATCGATCAGGAGGGCGCTTTCAAACTGGTGCATAACTTCCTGAAACAAGTCATGCCCCACAATCTGAACAAGGCCAAACTGTATCAGGACAGCGTACCTTTGTTCAGTCGCTATCAGATCGAAACCCAGATCGAGATGGCTTACAAGCGCGAAGTGTCGTTACCTTCCGGCGGCTCTATCGTCATCGACCATACGGAAGCTTTGACCTCCATCGACATCAACTCCGCCCGCGCGACCAAAGGCAGCGACATCGAGGAAACTGCGCTGAACACCAACCTGGAAGCAGCGGACGAAATCGCCCGTCAGTTGCGTTTACGCGACTTGGGCGGCTTGTTCGTCATCGACTTCATCGACATGATGGCCAACAAAAACCAGCGGGAAGTCGAAAACCGCCTACGCGACGCACTCAAAATAGACCGTGCGCGCATTCAGACCGGCCGCATCTCGCGCTTCGGCTTGATGGAAATGTCCAGGCAACGCTTGCGCCCATCTCTTGGAGATTCGACGCAACTGACCTGTCCGCGCTGCAAGGGCCAAGGCACGATACGCAACGTCGAATCCGTCACGCTGGCAGTCCTGCGATTGATCGAAGAAGAAGCGATGAAAAAAGGCACCGAGCGGGTCATCGCCCATCTGCCGATAGACTGCGCCACCTTTTTATTAAATGAAAAACGCGCAACCATCCAGGAATTGGAGAATCGCCTGAAAGTCAGCATCGTCGTGCTGCCCAGCAAACATCTGGAAACACCGTCTTACGATATCGAACGCATCAAATCCCTGGAAGGCATGGAAGACAAACCCAGCCATCTGCAAATCAAGGAAGACGAACTCTCGGTGCCGGAGTTTGCCAAACAGACCACCACTAAGTTCGAAAAAGCGGCCGTCAAGGAATTCCTGCCAGACGCTCCTGCACCGGTGCAGAAAAAATCCTCATCCAGCTTGATTCAACGCTTCTGGCAACGCCTGATAGGACAAAGCAAGACTGCGGAAATCAGTGAAGAAGGCGAAAAAAAGCCTGACGGCAAAGCCAAATCCGGCCGGAACAATCGCCGTGATAGAGATCGCACCGCGGGAGGACGCAATCCTCGCCGCAACAAGCGAAATACAGGCCCTGCGCAAACGGCGGAATCCGGCAACGCCATAGAGGAAAACGCACAACAGCCGCTTGAATCGGCAGACGCCGCCGAAACGACGCAGAACAAAGCCGCTGGCGAACGTTCAGCGCGTAGCAGAAGTCGTAATCGTCGTCGCAACCCGCGCAACGGTTCCGGTGATAGAAAACCGGAATCCGTGAATCCGGACGCTAGCGAGAATCAGGAGCGCCCCGCCTTACCGGCTGACGGCAAGGACGCACCTCGCCCTTATGCCAGCAGTTTCGCCGAGCGCAAACAACGGGCGGAGACCGAATCGCAAGAACCGAAAGCGGGTACCCCGAATCCGGAAGATTGATCCTATAAAAGTCATTTCATCCACGAAACACAGTAGAGTAGAGAGCAGGCTTCCCCTACTCTCTACTCCACTGGACTAACTGCAGTTTTTACTCTGAAAGTAAAAAATTGGGGCATGGTTGCTTGCTGGACAGGCGTCGGCAGCAAGGATGCCCAGCAGCGCTACTTTCATAGCCTGGGGTGATGCAGCGCCTTCATGATCGTTAGGTTGATGTAAGCCAGGACCAGGCTTCGATGCCGCTTGCTTGAATTTCAAGAAATAACCTTAGGATTTGGCCCTAAATAACTTCCCGAAATAACCGTCGCTCGCCAAGCCGTTCGTGCTGAGCAAAGTAAGCCCTTTTCGGGCGCATGGCGTTACCATGAAACAGCCACTGTTTGACGCAATTCCGTGTTTTTTATAAATTTGTAAGTCATTGATTTTATAATTATACAAAAGCTGTTTCTTGAGAACTTGTCGAAGCATGAACGGGTTGGCGCGGGTGAAGCCCGGATTTTCCCGTCCATCCTTCGACAGGCTCTCAAGAAACAGCTTAGTTAAGTATTTATAATCAATGGCTTACAAATCCGCAACGAGCAATGAATACGTTATCAAACAGCTTGAGGCACCAAGTCAAATCCTAATGATTTCGCTTTTAGCTGGA
>JAQTYP010000235.1 GCA_028688235.1 Methylomonas sp. | reverse complement strand
CCCCGCGTTTTGCATGACGATATTCCAGGTATCGAAGGTAGAGCCGTTATTTTGTTGCAGCAAACTCCCATTGATGACCAGCGAGTTGGCCGCCTGAGCTTGAGTTACCATTCCGCAGCAGGCTAGAGAAGCGATACATAAGGTTCGAGTCAATTTTTTCATAGTGTCAAATCTTTAAGAAAATGGAAGCCGGCGAAGCCTAGGCTTCGCCGGAGTGTAGTCTTAGACTTTGCGGCGTCTGATACCCGCGATGGCGGCTAGCGCGCTACCGAACAGCCAGACAGCGCCAGGAACTGGTACAGGCGCGGCGGTTATCGAAGCAACATATTGTTGCCCGACGCTGGTATTACCCGTGCCATTGCCGCCGATCCACAAGCTATAGTTGCCGGCTGCAAGACCGGTAAAGGTGATTTGAACGGCGTGAGAAATGGCGTCGTAGGTATAGTCGATACCGTTGTCTGAGCTGTTTGTGGATGCATGGCCTAAGTAGCTAATGCCGGTAGCTCCACGGTTTCCCGGATTCGTGGGGTCTGCATTCCATGATCCATGTCTGTTGCCGGTACCTTGATCCCATCCCTGCCACAGGGTAAAGCCTGGCAAGAAAGTGGAATTCAGCGCCGCATCGGCCTCCACTTTGATCGTCAGATTGCCGGCGACTTCCAGATTGATCAAACCGAAATCCAATGCATTGCCCCAGCTATTTGCAGGATTCCATTTATTGTTAAAGGTCTCGATGATCAATGGGGCGCCGCTGTTGGCGTAGGTGGTATCCGCATTTGCGGTCGAAACCACCAAGGTTTCGTCGTAATGATGAACATTGGCGATCCAGGTTGCCGGCAAATTTCCCGTGTAGGCTGGAGCTCCCGCCGACCAGGGGCCGGCAAGAGCGTTGCCATTCTTCAAAATGTCGTTTCTGTTGTAAGAAACATGGGCCTCGGCCGCGGTGGCACCCATCAGTGAAGCCGAAATGGCACCTGCAATAGCCAGTTTTTTGAATTGAATCATCGTTTGCTTTCCTAAAATTATTTTTATGACTGTGCATGGATCGATATGCACGCGCATCTTTCTTATCCGAAAGAGCAACCCGGCTATCTTGCTAGGAAACAAGATCCGTGGCTTTCCGAGCCCGCCTTGCAACGGGGGTGGCAGGGTTATGCAGACCTTTAGCTCGAACAGCGAATCTACCGAGAAAGGCTAACTAAAAGTCTGCCGAATACCTAATAGCAATGGATATGCCAATATATATATTATTGAAATTAAAATAAAATTAACTAAATCTAATTGCTAGCGAGCAAAATGCTGCGGCATATGACTCATTTAACTGCGGCATATGACATTTTTTGAATATCCGAAGACCTTGCTATGAAAAGTAAACAATCGGGTGGGGTACGGTTGCTTGTTGGGCGGGCGTTGACGGCAAGGATGCCGCCGTCGAGTCTATACGGACGTATTTACGATGTCCTGTCCGGCGAGCAATCGTGCCCAGCAGTTACGCCACTTCCATTTGCTGAGGTAATGCAGCGCCTTCATGAACGTTTGGATAAAGCAACTCAACCAACAATTCCAACACTTATCAGCGGAAATGCAGAGCCTCTTTCAGGCTCACGTGTCATTGGACATGGCTTCGGTTGGCGCTCGTTGTCAGCTTCGCGTAAAATCGCTGCAAAAACGATTTGCAACCCTGGAGTTATCCCATGAAATATTCGTTAATCGCTGTGCTGTTGTTAGCCGCCAATCCGGCTTTCGCCGAAGATTCAGCCAAAGATGAGTGGAACGAAACCGTTTTGAACGAAACTACCATAGAAAAAATTCAACAAGCGCAGTTTAACTATAAAAAATGCGTGGTCGAGGAAATGAAAAAGCCCGATCATGCCAGCCTGGAAAGCCGCCATGCTACCGATGCGATCATCAAACAGTGCGAGTCGACCTTGGGCGAGATGCGTAAAATTTATACCGATGCACAGGTGCCGGGCGTGATCGCCGATAGGCATTTGAAAAAACTGCGTATCCAGGTGACGCGCAGTTTATTGCAGGAATTGATGTACATGGAAGCGGCGAAAAAATCCGGTGCATCTTAAGGAATATGTGAGAAATAAGCTCAGCAATGGTAGGAGCGAATTCATTCGCACCGTGTGGATAAATCCGCACCTACACCGAATACTTGCATAGGTTCTCATGTTCATTCCTAACTTTAATGCAGTGCAACGAGTTTGCATCCGTTCAGGCTGGCGAACTCAGGCACTAACCCATTGATTATCAAGCAAAGAACATAAGCACTTTCCAATTTCCGCTACTGATTTAGGCTTTGCTCTTTTGCCTTTCAACTTAATAATTGATTTCCGATGAATACCTATACCATAGATCTATCTTTGCGCCCGACCACATTCGATTTGTGGCACGTCTGTCTGGCGGGAACGGCGGCGGCCTTGGCGCTGCTGTTGATCGTCGTTTTGATTTCGGTGCTGGTGGGCATGCGCCGTTGTAGACGGGCTGCCGTTACCGACGCTGCTCCAGTCGCACCGGTTCCTAAACCGGAGCCCGAAATCAAGATTGTCGAAAAAATTGTCGAAGTCGAAAAAATCGTGCAGGCGCCTGCGCCCGATCCCGTCGTGTTGAAGGAAGCCACGCCGGATGCAGCTCTGCAACTCTTGAGTTTGCTGCAAAAAGAGGCGCGTTTTATCGACTTCATTAAAGAGGACGTCAGCGCATTCTCGGATGCCGATATCGGCGCGGCAGCGCGTGTAGTCCACCAAGGCTGCACTAAAGCCATCAACGAACATTTCACGCTGGCTGCAATCAGCCAGGATCAAGAAGGTAGCCGCGTTACGCTGAACAAGGGTTTCGATGCCAACTCCTTTCGGTTGACCGGCAATATTGTCGGCGAAGCGCCGTTCACCGGCACGCTGGTACACAAAGGCTGGCAGGTCACCGATTTGCGATTGCCGAAACTAACCGAAGGCCATAACGCCAAAATCATCGCCGCGGCCGAGGTGGAGCTATGAGTGCCGTGCGTTACTCGGTCGGCATCGATTTGGGTACTACGCATTGCGTATTGTCTTATGTCGATCTCGAATCGCCCGAAGACCAGATGGTGTTGGCCGTGATGGCTATACCGCAATTGACGGGGCCGGGCACGATAGAGGAAAAATCGCAGTTGGCCTCGTTTACCTATTTGCCTCACGCTGCCGAAATCGCCGAAGGGTCAACTACTTTGCCTTGGTCCGCAAAACCGGAGCATTTGGTCGGTGAAATCGCCCGTAATCTCGGCAGCAAGACGCCTATCAGGCTGGTCGCCAGCGCCAAAAGCTGGTTGTGCCATGCCGGCGTCGATTGCAAACAGGCCATTTTACCGGCCGACGCTCCGGAAGACGTGGAGCGGATTTCGCCGTTCGCCGCCAGCAAGGCTTATCTGGAGCATTTGCGCGAGGCCTGGAATCATCGTTTTCCCGAGCACAAACTTCAAGATCAGGATCTGACGATTACCGTACCGGCATCTTTCGATCCGGCGGCCAGGGAGTTGACCGTCGAGGCGGCGCGCCATGTCGGTTTGCATCAAGCCGTGTTATTGGAAGAACCGCAAGCGGCTTTGTATAGCTGGATAGAAAAAAGCGAAGGCGATTGGCGTAATCACGTCAAGGTCGGCGACGTCATTTTGGTGGTCGACATCGGCGGTGGCACGACGGACTTGTCGTTGATCGCCGTCACGGAACAGGACGGCAATTTGCAATTGACCCGCGTCGCGGTCGGTGACCATATTTTGTTGGGCGGCGATAATATGGATTTGGCCTTGGCTTATACCATCAAGGCCAAGATGGAACAGGAGGGCGGCAAGAAGCTCGAATCCTGGCAGTTGCAGGCCTTGACGCACGGCTGCCGGGAAGCCAAGGAAAAGTTGTTCAACCAACCGGAATTGGCCGGCATGCCGTTGGTCGTAGCTAGCCGCGGCTCGTCGTTGATAGGCGGCACCTTGCGCACCGAATTGACCCGCGACGAGTTGAACCGGGTTTTGGTCGAAGGCTTTTTGCCGCAGGTACAGGTGGGCGATAAACCCGTGGTTAGGCCCCGTAGCGGCTTACGTTCGGCCGGTCTGCCGTATGCGCAGGATGCCGGTATCACCCGGCATTTGGCGGCTTTTTTGTCCAGACAAAAGGACGCCACCATCGAGTTGGGCCATACACCGGCCGAAAACGCCAGTTTCTTGCACCCGACCGCGGTATTGTTCAACGGCGGCGTGCTGAAGGCCGAAGTGCTGTCCGGGCGCTTGATGAGTATCTTGAACCATTGGCTGCAGTCCGAACAAGCACCGCAAGCCCGCTTGCTGCAAGGCGCCGACTTGGATTTGGCGGTTGCCCGCGGTGCGGCTTATTACGGGTTTGTCCGCAAAGGTAAAGGTGTACGGATCAAGGGCGGCGTCGCTGCGTCCTATTATGTCGGCGTCGAAAGCGCTATGCCGGCCGTACCCGGTTTGCCCCCGGAAATCGAGGCATTGTGCATCGCACCCTTCGGCATGGAAGAGGGCACGGAGCAGGAATTGCCCAACGAAGAGTTTGGCCTGATCATCGGCGAGCCGGTGCGTTTTCGTTTTTTCGCCTCGAAAATCCGCCGCGACGATCCTGTCGGGACCCGTTTGGAAGGCTGGAATGACGACGAGCTGGAAGAATTGGACGAAATCGAAATCACGTTGCCGGAAGAAGGGCGTATGGCCGGAGAAATCGTGCCTGTGCATTTATCGTCAGCCGTGACCGAAGTCGGTACATTGGAATTGAGAGCCGTATCCAATCGGGATGGAAAGCGCTGGAAGATAGAGTTCGATGTCCGTAATTCAGAGGAATCGAATTAATCTACGCTGACAGTTGTGTCAGTAAAGCAACGGTTTTTCGGTCATCCCTGTCATATGTCAGTTGTAAAATCGTCGAAAAGCATGGCTTTTTTGTGCTTCAATCGTGATTTTTGCTGTGTTTACACGGTTTTTTATTCTGGTATTAATTTTGCTTTATGTTATGGAAATTAGAAATCATCACAGGAGGTATTCCTTGTCTTATTCATTTCACAAAAATGCTCATAGTGCCATTAAAACTTTAGGTGCCTGCTTGATCGCTTTCGGCAGCGCTTCCGCATCGGGATCGGTTGTTTATGGCGGTGAAGATTTTACAGGTATTCCGGTTTATTTCGCCGATACCGTGGTTTCGTACGATCCGTTGCCTGACATTAACGGCAAATTACCTAATGCCGGTTCCGACAATCCGAAAGCCGCATTGGGGGCTCCGGATTACGTCTCAAGTGGTCCTTTTTATGCCAGTCTAGGCGTCGGCGGCAGTTTAGTATTGGGATTCAAAGACCGATATTTGACGGGTAGCGGAAATGCCAATAAGGATTTGTGGATATTCGAGATAGGCTTGCCAGAAGCTATGACGGTTGAGATCAGTAAAGATTTAAACGAATGGTTCTCTGTTGGCGAGGCCAAGGCTTCATCGGGTAAGGCAGCGATCGGAATCGATATTGATTCCTACGGCTACGGTCCCAGTGCGTTTTTCTCTTACGTTCGCTTGATCGATGTGGCCGGCGATTCCGAATTGCGTTGTTCTACCTCAACTGATTACTGCTTCGTTGGCGCCGATATCGATGCGGTAGGCATTGCTTCGACCGCTCCTGTTCCAGTGCCAACAGCTTTTTGGTTATTTGGCTCGGCATTGACCCTTTTTAGCCTGTTCGGTAAACGCAAGGCGGACCTCGCTCGAATTTAACCCTTGGCAGTGAACTACAAATAAATTTTCCCTTCGAAACAAAGTACGCATTGATGCAAAAAAGCCGGGTCGAATCATATTCGACCCGGCTTTTTCGTGCCTTTCAGTTAATCAGCGATAGTAAGGATAGCTTTGTTGTTGCTGGTAGGGCTGCTGGTGGTAAGGCTGGTGCTGAGGATATTGC
>JAQTYP010000234.1 GCA_028688235.1 Methylomonas sp. | reverse complement strand
GGTCGACGCGGTGCTGGTCGAGGGCGAGCCGTTGCGCGTGATCTCTCAGCGGGTGGACATGCAAGGCCGATCCTTGCGCTGGCTGGTCGATAACCTGCAAGCCAATCACGGCTATTACCTCTTGGGCGAGCTGTACGTCGATGCCGACAAGGTGGTCAACGTCAGCCAAATCGAAACCTATCATCCGGTGCTGTGGGGCGGCGATAAGGTCAAGCTACATTACGCCAAGGCCGAGGATTTGCGCGAGTACCTGAATCTGACAGCGATTCGGGGCGAGGTGGTGGTTCAGTTTTGGCTCAGGTCGGGGGATGAGGCTGTGGAGTTGAGGATTTCCGGTGGAGCGGGGATGGTGGAGACGCCGACGGTGTTGGAGAGGATGTTTTGACTGATTTCGACCCCAAGCCGTCACATGAGATGAAATTTGCGGAGACGGGAATAAGGCAATAAGCTGTCATCCAAAATGTAGGTGCGATTAGCTTGCGTAATCGCACATTTCGAAGCTAACATTCCTCCGATTTGCTATCGCTAATCGGAGCTACGCGGGCTGAAGGCCGTCGACAACCTAACGCTGGAACACATCGAATGCGCCTGCCCGGTGCTGGGCGCCTGGCAGAACGGCCTGATCGTCGACTATCGCGGCAAGACTCGCTCGGTCGGCAAGAGCCAGATGCAGCACAACCTGTATCCGGTCGACGCGGTGCTGGTCGAGGGCGAGCCGTTGCGCGTGATCTCTCAGCGGGTGGACATGAAAGGCCGCTCCTTGCTCTGGCTGGTCGACAACCTGCAAACCAGCCACGCCTATTACCTGTTGGGCGAGCTCTATGTCGATGGCGACAAGGTGGTCAACGTCAATCAGATCGAAACCTATCATCCGGTCATTTGGGGCGGCGACAAGGTCAAGCTGCACTACGCCAAGGCCGAGGATTTGCGCGAATATCTGAATTTGACCGCGATCCGGGGCGAGGTGGTGGTTCAGTTTTGGCTTAAGTCCGGGGATGAGGCGGTGGAGGTGAGGTTTGACGGCGGGGCGGGGAAGATCGAAACGCCGGGGGTGTTGGAGGGGATGTTTTGACTTATTTCGACCCCAAGCCGTCACATGAGATGAAATTTGCGGAGACGGGAATAAGGCAATAAGCTGTCATCCAAAATGTAGGTGCGATTAGCTTGCGTAATCGCACATTTCGAAGCTAACATTCCTCCGATTTGCTATCGCTAATCGGAGCTACGCGGGATAAAACATGACTTTCGACGTTAGTACAATAGAAAAACTTTTAAAAAAGTAGTAAATCAGCTACCGTCTATTTGACCATTCAAATTGACAAAATGCTGGGATATTTGGGCTTCTAACGGGCTGATTTTACATTTTCTGGGGATGGGGTAATATTATCCAGTCTCCTAGTTATCCGGCGCTTTATTTTGTCAACTCAATTTGCGAGTTAACTAAAATCTAAATTAGTCAAATTCGCCGCACCCATTTTTAGTTTCCATAATTTTATGGAGTACCCCTGCAATGAAAACTTATAAAGTTGTGTTGTGTTGTATTGTGTTAATGATAAATCCAATAATAGCGATAGCTGTTAGTGATTCGGATAGACTTTTCGACTACGCTGAACAAAACTTCCCGCAGTACTTTAGCCCTCCCGGAGCTGCTGCAACATTTCCTATGAATGGTTACCTTGTACGTCATTATCCTGCTACGAACAACTACATAGGCACTCTTGGCGATGATGTCTATGTCTATGGAAATGTGTTTGGGGGGTTAGTGAAAGTTGGTCAGATAAGTGACTTTATTTCCATCGACATGCCCAGCCAGCCAAAAACTATCGCCTTTGTCGTTGAGCCTTCAATAGCAACAGCAATCAACAAAAATCTTACCAATTTTATCGAAGAAGTAAAACGCGATACGGGTGCATCCACCGTAATTATTGATTCACCAGCCGAGCCCGATGTACTTAAGGAGACACTTTTTAATGTGCCTAACTTGTGGGGCGCCTATTTTATAGGTGCCATACCAATACTTAAGGAGCATATCAAAACCGGGAACATAGACATTTATAATGTTAGCGACAATTATTACCGTAGTCACTATTGTCCTTATGGATCAATAACCGCCCAATCGTTCAACATGTTTGTCGTCGAAGCGCAATCAGATTTCAGTATTCTCTCAGTTTGCGAGTCTGACATTTGGCTTGCCCGTCTGAAAGGGACAACGTCAACAAAAGAAGTTGACGAGATCAATCGTTATTTGCAAACGAATGTTGTCGAGCGCCGAAATGTAGATGGGTACACTAACAATATGACGTTTATAGCTGCGACCCGTGAAAAAATGTTTGATAGTGGATTTGCAGATCTATTCAATAACCACCCGTTGTTCGCCTCCACTCAGATCTTTGCGCCGGAATTGCCGACAGCAAGCGAGAGACGAGATGCCATCGTTGATTGTCTGCAGTCGAGCGAAACAATTTGCAAAATCAACGCACATGGTGCGCCAGATAGAGTAGTGATCAATGGTGTAACTTTAGGTGATGATATTTGGTTCACTTCGAATGACACTGAACCACTTAACATTTCTTCTAAAATTGTTGAATTAGAGAGCTGTTCGACCGGCAACTTCTCCGTTGAAAATTTTCTGGCAGGAAAAATTCTTTTCAATAACAAAACGTTGCTGGTGAAAGCCAATCCAATGGATACATTTTACACGAATGACGGGCTGTCAAGAGAGGCAAATGGAATGTATTACGCTTTGGGTAGCGGTCGCTCAGTCGCGGACGTCTACACTCGCATGCAGCAAGGTGAGCCTCCTCATTTTTTCGGCGATCCAACCATTTTGCTTAAAGAACGCAAACTTCTTGCAGATCGGCCTATGCTAGTCATCGAAAACAGACGTTATCATGAGCCGTTCACTTATAACGTAACAGCGGAAAGTACTAGTGGTGCTACGGTTGAGAAGGTGCTGACGATATATAATGCCGGAAAGTCCGATCTTGTGCTCAATGGTTGGGCTATTGGAAGTTTTCATACAGTTGATGATCGAGTTCCAGATTGTGCGGTATGTCAGATTGCATTCCAACTTAACCCGCCACTCAATGGATTCGAAACGAAAATCAAAGTACTAGCAGGCAAAAGCGCATCGCTTAGATTCGTTTTTGATCCCACCCCACCTAGTGGTCAGATACAAAAAGGAGAGCACGCAACAAAGTTTCGTTTCTCAACAAACGATCCGGAAATCGGTGCGTTTGACATTCCTTTCATGATTACGGTGCGCTGATGCTCAAGGCCGTAAGACGGATTCGCGATAGCAATCCGCCACAGCCTTGCCGTGCGAGGTGTTTTGCTATCGCGAAAACACCCTACGAACGCGATAAGGTGCGTCAAATAGGATGCGGCCGATAGGCGCATCGTTCGCGACCGTTGCGCCTCGCATGGCTCGGCACAACCTATTGGGATGCGCATGTTATCGCGTTGTTCTCAATTAAAGTGGGCTCATTCTCGTTTAATGTGGGCCCGAGCGCTTCGATATTCTCAGCTAATGTGGTCCCGAAAAACGGATGTAATCGATTCCTGAGGTTTATGTTATCGGGCCGCTACAGCTAGTTCTCCTTATCGAGTTGTCCAAGTTGAATCAATCGACCAAATCGTCTTGGTAAACTAGACCTGGCATCTTGCAAATATAGACGGGGTGAGGAACAGGCATTGCAGGCGATCCAATCCGAATGATCTTGAACTTCGGTGAGCCTTGGTAGGAGGAACCAGGGAGCGGTCTGAGTGTCACGCCATAATTGGTTTGGGGACCTTTTGCCTCGCCAGAAGAGCTCTGACAGATGTTCACCAGCAGTTCGTTATGTTTCTCATCGTAGGATTCGACGCTGTCTATAATCCCGATGTGGTAGTTGTCCCATATCACGAGGCAGAGCCGCTCGACCTCACCCAGAGATTTCACTGGTTTAAACTCACGACGGTAATCAGCCGGGTAATATGTTTTGTATTCCCGCCAGACACCAGCATAAACTAGATACTGGGATACGAAGCCGATACAATCGAGGCCGAAGACCTTCTTCTCGACCATCTTATTGAGGATCGCCTCGACATCGAGATTCGGATTGCGGAAATACTCCTTGTACTTGAGTTCTGGCGCCGCTCGCATCTTATCCATATTATCGGCCATATGCTTCATCAGTAGGATAAAGTCATCAGGATAGCCTTGGCCCGTTGTCAGGCGACCAATATTACGTGTATAGGCGCTAATTTTCTTCCGCGTCGCCTCATTGGCATAGATCTTTTGATTGGCGTAGCCGATGACCTGTGTAGCCTCTGCATTCCCGCCGAACTGTGGGACAGAACACACATACTGCTTAAGCGGGATGTTCATGTCATTGACGGCTAGGCCTGGATCAGTGAGGTAATCAACGAAGTCCGAAGGGGTTTTGGTGACGATGATGGACATGGGAACTCCTACTCTGGGTGTGAGGGCCGTAGGCTGGGTTTTATTATCATTCAATCCAGCCTATTTCCACAAACGCAGATTCAACGCGACAAGGCGCGCCAAGTCCTATAACCAATAGGATGCTGCCGTTAGGCGTATCGATCGCGACCTTTTCGCCTCGCCGCTGGCTCGGCACAACCTAATTTGTGGTGGCACACATTATCGCGTTTTTGGTCAACCCCTTATTGATTCAGGATTAATTCGCCTGTCAAACTAGATGTTTCCCATGGTACTTGTTCACCATTAGTCATGGCGTTTACCTGTTGCCTGACTTGCTTAATAACGGTTAGGTTTATTCGTTATCCGTTATGGGTACAAATTCAAGTCCGGAATGAATTTGAAATCCTTGGTATTCAGGGTGTACAGCGTCGCATCGTGGCTAAGCGCGGTGGCCGCAATCAACATGTCCGGGACCGACGCTTTATGGCTCAGCGAATAGCGCCGCATTAGGTCGATAAACAAGGTGGAAATGGCCGGATTCAGGCCGTAGCAATGGCACTTCTCAAGATGGCGTTCGATTTTGGCCGACTCTTGCTTGTCTCTAGCGCCGTAAAACAGTTCGGCTTTGGTGATGACGCTGACCGCGATATTGGCCGGCCCAATGGTTCTGAGGGTTTGGACGATGGCCGGATTGCCTTTGTAAAATTCAATCAGGATATTGGTGTCACAGAGGATCATCCTTTTCGATCCGGCCAGGCTTGAGCACGGATGGCGGCTTGGTCGATGTCGCGCGCTTCCCAGATACCGGCACAGTCGAAGAAATCGCCGCCGGATACGGGTTGGGCGATGGCTTCCATTTCTTTGATCACTTCCTCATGCTCGAGGACTTCGCCACAGTCGGCGGCGGCTATGCCTTGGGTGACTTTTTCGATTGGCCGGGCATGGGTTTTCAGGTATTCGCGCAAGGCTTGGTTGACCAAATAATTGCGGGAGCGATCCAACGCCCCGGCCATGCTATCGAGTTGATGCACGATGTCCGATTCGGTTCTAACGGTAAAAGCTTCGGTTGCCATGTTTGCCGCTCCGGTTAATGCTGGTTCGCTTGTAATCATATCGCATGGTTTAAAGCTTGGCTAATGCGTATTTAGTACGTTTCACCAATCGAACACGGGCTAATCATCGATCACTGATTTGACATGTCAAACGGCGTTGAAAAGATCGCTATCGCTCGACACTGGTGAGCCATAAATGACCAAGCCCAGAAGTGATCAGCGGCTATGCGACAGGATCGAATAACCAAATTTGCTATAATTTGTTACTCGTAGCCACAGCGAAGCTCGCGTAGCTCCGATTAGCGAAGCGTAATCGGAGGAACGAGGCCAAAACATGCGTATCGGGTCAGAGGAAGCCGAAGCCTCCGTCTGCCCACAGAACCGTGCGTACGGGTCCGTACACGGCTCGTCACGCAAGATAAACCCATTGAGACACTTCAAACCAATGCGCTAACTTTT
>JAQTYP010000233.1 GCA_028688235.1 Methylomonas sp. | reverse complement strand
CGATTTTGCCGCCCGCACCGGTTCCCAGGACAAAGCCCGGCAAGTGCTGGGCAACGTCAATAATCTGATCGCGCTGCGGATCATGGACAGCGAAACCCAGCAGTACATCACCGACAACCTGCCGAAAACCCGGCTCAAATACATCATGCGCACCCAAGGCGTAGCCACCAGTGCGACCAATCCCACCGTGTTCTCCGGCAATGTCGGCGAGCGCCTGATGGAAGAAGAAGGCGATTTGTTTGCACCGCAGTTACTCGGACAACTGCCTGACTTGCATTACATCGCCAAGTTATCCGGCGGCCGCATCGTCAAAGGCCGCTTGCCGATACTGCGGTCGGAACTGGATCGAAAAGGTGCGAGCTCATGACTCGCAATCTGTTGTTCAGCCTGATGCTGTGGCTACTGGAAGTGATCCTGGTGGCCAGTTTCGTGTCCGACCGTTGGACGCGGGAACTGCAGCGCGCTGAAGATAAAATGATGATCAGCTACTTTGGCGCCGTTAAAGAGTCCCAGATCAGCAAAACAGCGCAGCGCTGGTTTGATCGATTGTTCGTCAGCACCGGTATCCGAGAAAGCGTATTCCGCTATTTCATCCCGACCGAGCGAGAACGGCAGATGTCCAAAGGCTTCGAGGACGTGGGGCGCAACGATTTGTTTCCCTTTATCGAAAGCCGGCTCAACGTGCTGTGGGACACCATCTTTCAGATGATCAAGCGCCTGACTACCGCCTGCATTTGGTTGCCGTACCTGGCGACTTCATTGCTGCCGTTTGTCGTCGAGGGATTGGTGCGCCGCAAGATCAGCCAGACCAATTTCGATTACCCCAGCCCCATGGTTCATCGCTACAGCCTCTACCTGATTCTGGGCGCGCTGTATCTGCTACTGGTCAGTTTGACCCTGCCATTCCCGATTCCGCCACAAGCCGTTCCGGTGGGCGTTTTTGTCGTGGCCTACGCCGTCAACGTGCTGTTGGCCAATACGCAAAAACGAGTTTAAGGAAGACTTTTTGGCTTTTTGAGGGCATCGTCCTTATTGGTTAACATCAATAGCGTCTGGCATCTTCCAGGCCTTGTTCGCCGCTGTCGATCGCTTGGTTAATGAGCGCATAGCGCCTTTCGTATTCCTTGATGGCATCTATTGGCACGTCCGGGTTCAAGTCGTATTGGTCATTGTTGACCGTTAACACCAGGAATTCACCGGCGGCATTGTCGGAAATCTCACCATTGAAATTCAAATAACCGCCCAACTTAGCGAGCTCATGCGGCGAAATATGCCGCAAATCCGCGCCTGCCAATGCCTGTTTCAGCTCATCCGGTTTCAATGCCATTTGTTTTGCATTGAATTGCTGACCAATTGGTGTGCTATCGGTGGTCTTTAATCGATTTTGCCAAGGCATGGGATCGGCGCTTTCCAAGTATCGATAGTTATGCGGGGATGAATTTGCGCCGATCTGCATATATACACTCTTTATTTTGAGTGAATTTTATCGGCAGGATAGGCGCATGATTGAGTCGAAAATCATTTGCTGGTCCGCTAGCTTGACGTGGATCGAACAGCTCATCCAAAGTCTCGCCGGTTACATTGTTAAATTGCGTTAATGCCGCTTACGCCAACAACCGTTTCATGTCGCTAAAAAAGGCCTTGTCGCGGGCATACTGGTCGGCGGGAGTCGAGGCTTTGGCGTATTCCAGCCACGCCAGGAATTTATCGACGCCCTCGCGGTAGCTGTCGATTTGGTCGGTCGGGGCCAAGGCCTTGCTGGTCTGATCGTTGACGTTGATGCCGTACAGCATGATATGCATTCGAAGTTGATACGTCATCATGTCGCCTTCGTCCATGTTTTGCGTCGCCGTCAACCAAGCTTGCTTGACTTGCTCCGGCGCGTCCAGCGGCGGAAAGGTGATGGTTTTAGCCGCACCAACTTCCTGGATACCGTCGTGATTGAAATCCACCTGGTAACCGTCCGGCAACAACAGATTGTAAGCCCCTTCCTTGCTCATCGTCGCAGGGTTAATGGGCTCGGCCAAGCAATGCGCCCGTTGTACGATACCTTGTTCTTGCGGTGTCAAACTCTGTAAAAACGCCACGGGATCGTCCATGCCGCCTTGGCTATAGGCCCGATTCAAAATGGCGGCATACGCCGTTTGATCGTTGGCACTGGTTCCTCGGACGGCGGCCATTTCGGTATAGCTCAATCCCATGACATCCGATAAGCTGGTCGCGGATGAGCTTTGCTTGGTATCCGTCGATGGGTTGCTTGGCGAAGCGGATTGATAATGGGCATACGCGGTTTTAAAGTCAGAGAAAAAATTCGCGTCCGGACTTTGTATCAAGTGGCGTTGCTGAATCGCGGTTGGCGTGACGTTATTGACGTTTTGTATGCTCATGGCGAACTCCTTGCAAATAGCAGGCTTCAATGAATATAGATGGTTGGCGTTTGCATAGATTCGGACGGCGCAAGTCAACCGGCCGCTGCAGGCCACATCATCATGGCCCGGAAACGGTCGGGTTGCTGGCCCTGCAAGTCGTGCAAACGGTTGACTATTTCGCCTGCGCTGATGCCCGCGGCTTTAGCCTCGTCATAAAGCCGAACTGCTGCTTGACGGTATTGGCCAGCCTGTTGCGTAAAATAGGCTTTGCTCTCCTCGGTAACCAACTCACCGCTGGTGTAATGCAACGGATCGTTGGGCGAAGCGCCCAAGCTAAGCAAGCCGCCTCCGCCTTGACCATCCGACAACTCGTCGTGCGCCAGGTCGTAGGCGAGTTTTGCAAAATCACTTGAATTGGGGTTGGCCAATGCGCTGCTGCGCAGAAAGTTTATTCCGGCGGTTTTTTCGGCCATGAGTTGCCGGAACGCGGTATCCGTTCGAGTCGCGCCATCGGCTGTCAACGCTAGCCGACCGGCTGTGCTGATCGTAACGGTGTCTTGCGTAGCCGCCTGGCTGGGCTGGCTATCCTTCGATTGCGGACCGCGCCGGGCGCTGAGCGTGGTGTAATTGAATGCGAAATTGGATACGGCAGGGATGGTCGAAGTCATGGTCATTTCCTGGCAAAGCGGCATGCTCTTAGGGTAAGCAATGCTTATGCCATCTAACAATTACCCCAATTACCGCTACGGCGAAGGAACTTCAGCATCAGACCATCGAAAAAACGGCAATAATTTGCCGGAAGAGGCATTTAGCCTATTGCCCCGAAGCTAGGCTCACGTGTCGATCATCGTGATTGCGATAACACGGTAGGCTCGTTAGTCAGATTTGCTGCATCTTAGCGAGTCCGGACAAGCGCGACATCTGCTCAATTACTGTGAAAATCATGGTCACACGGCTTTCATTTGCCTGGGTGACGCGATCTTTTCATGATCGTTTAAGATTACCATCCGCCAAATGCAGTAATGTCAGTCACGATAGCCCGCCCAGGCGCACAGTTGCAGCGCCGGATGTCCCGCCGCATCGTATCGGTATTCGAAAGAGAAGCCTCTAACGAGCTGCAGGTGGAGTCTCGAGGGGCTGAAGCTGGCGGCTTAATTCGGCGAAGAATTCGTTGCGGTAAGAAACGCCGTCTGCGCTCAAGCGATGGTCCGCGCCGGGATAGACTTTGACGGTCAGATTGCGCTTGCCCTTTTCGCCGAACTTCGCTTCGAGAAAGCTTACGGATTCCACGGGAACGCTCTCGTCCAGCTCACCGATGCCGACCAGGATGGGAATGTTAAGTTCGAGAAAAGTAGAAAGCGGGTCTATGTCCATGATGTCCGACCACCAGCAATAGGGATTGCCGTACCAATTTTTATCGATGCTATGCGGATCGGAAGCGATTTTTTCCCAGCCGGAAGCAACGTCGAACAGGATTGCGCCCCTTCGCTCGAGAGTGGCCAGTGACTGGCGCATCGAATAAGCGCCGCTGCCGATGATGGCAAGATGGGTAACGACGGGTGTAAGTGAGACAACCTTGGCGGCGGGTATCGCGCCTTCGGATACGCCGACCAGGACGACATTCTTCGGCTTGAGCGGCACAGAACCGACTTGGGCGGTGATAAATTCGAAGTAATCTGCGGTCCATTGGGCCCGGTTGTTCGCCAAATGGAAATCCGGGCCGCAGGCAAACAATCCGCTGGATCGGTCGTCGACGAATCGCTTGTTGAGCGCGAAAACACGAGCATGAGCCGAGAGGCCATCGACATAACCGGGCATCACGGATTTCCAACTCGGACAGCCCGTTCCGCCATAGAAGAAGACCATGGTATCCGCTGCGCCAGCGCCTCCAACCGTAAACGAGTAATATATACTCGAGCCGCCGTCGCGGTATTGAAAGGTGCGAGGCGAAGGCGCTTCGGCGCTGTACAGGTGGGCGGCGCGCTGGATGGCCGTACAGCCGGATAATGCGAAAATAAGCGGCAGGGCAATAAAGCCGATGGCATATACGTAGCTCATGTTTTTTTCATGTTTCAGTATGGCGGTTGGGGTGTTTGTGCCGGGAAAGTCATTTGCGCTCCTTTTGCGGTTTCTTCAAAGCGATTGATCGGCAAGCCTTACCGGTGAAATCCGCAGCAACCAGCCGAACATCCAGTTCGCCGTCCCGTCGTAAAACGACGCAGCCTGCCGGGATTCATCCTAATACCAGTGTAAACGAGCTCGTGCCATTCGAATTCCGGAATCAGGTCCTGCCGGTGCTGTGAACCGCCCGCAACACCATTATCTTTCCAAACGTCTGCAAGCACACCACCTCTTGAAGCACCAATCCGCAGTCATCGAACAGTCGCCACCATTCGTCCAGCGTTCTTTCCCGGCCGCGGGTGTTGACGAACATCTGCATGTCGAACGAGGCCGTGCCCGTGTCGGCCCGATTGTCGGGCATCACCATTTCCATCACGGCAATGGTAGCGCCGCTGCCTGCGCTGGCTTGCACGACGTTGCGCAGCACGGTGACGCTGGTTTCGTCGTCGAAGCCGTGCAGCACCGCGCTCAGCAGGTAGATGTCCTTGCCGCTGTGCGCCTTGGGCACGGCTAGCAGTAGGTCGCAGGCTTCGAAGCTCATGCGTTGCAGTGCGGCGCCCTCACCTTTTTGCTGCCAAAATTGCGCGGCGCCTTGGATGACCTGTTCGCGGTCGGCCACCAGCGCCTTGAGCTGCGGATGGTGCTTGAGGATGGCGATGGACTTTGCTCCCTTGGAGCCGCCGACGTCGATGATGCGTTCGAAGCGCGACCAATCGAAATCAATGGCGAAGCTGTCGCCGGCCAAGGCTTCCACGCTATCCATCGCCTGCGCGAACAACGCATCGAATTCGGGATGGTTGTCCATGTAATCGTAAAACGCCTGCCCGTGCGCCGATTCGAACGGCACGCCGCCGCTGCACACGCCCTGTTCCAGCCGTTCGAACCACGGCCGGCTCATTTCCGGCGAGTTGTGCATCAACACCATAGCGCGAATGCTGCTGGGATGATCCGGGCGCAGCCAGGACGAAAGCTTATTGTTTTTGAAGCGCCTGTCGGCCACTTCCTCGAACACGCCCATCGCAACCAACATGCGCAGCAAGCGGTAGAGCGCATCGGCATCGGCGGCGACGCGTTCGGCAAGGGTTTCGATGCTTAATTCGCCGTCGGCCAGCGCGCCGGCGATGTCCAGCCGCGCGGCGACATACAACGCTCGCGATTGCCAAAAGGCCGAACCGATCTGGATCAAGCGGAACGGCGGCGGCACGATTTTGTTGGGCAGGTTTTGCAGCCAGGCGCCGAATCTGGCGAACTTGGCGAAACGGCGCACCGCGCCGGCATTCTTTTGCAATGTCATGTCACACTCCCGCTTGCGCCGCAGCCATGCCAGCCGCCAATAGTTTGCCATTCAGCGTGGCGAGTTCGTCGAGAAAGGCCTCGTCCATCTGCCCGCCCATCTGTTCCTCGAAAATATCCTTCAGCAGCATCGGCATCATGGCAAGGCTGACGAAAGCCATGCGCGCCGCGTCGGGATT
>JAQTYP010000232.1 GCA_028688235.1 Methylomonas sp. | reverse complement strand
TGCCTGAACGAAATAGCGCCGGACAGGGTCTTGGCCGCTCTGGGCGCGTAGGAATCGTGAAGATAGCCAGCGTCAATTTGTCCGCACTCGGCGATATCGTGCATGCTATGGTTGCACTGCAATTCATCAAGGCCGCGCATCCGGATGCCGAGATCGATTGGGTGGTAGAGGAACGCTTCGCCGACGTGCTGGCCGACAACCCGGATATCCGTCAGATTCTGACGCTCAACTTAAAGGCGCTTAAAAGTCAAAAGCTTGGGGTCTTCAATGAAATCGCCAGGATCAGACGCTACGCCGAGCGCGATTACGATAGCGTGATCGATGCTCAGGGGTTGGTAAAGTCGGCGATAGTGGCGCGCATGCTGGCCAGGCATTGCGCCGGTTTCGATCAGGATTCGATCCGAGAAAAAGCGGCGGCCTGGTTTTATCAGCATACCGTCGCTTGTTCTTACGATGCCAACACGATAGACCGCAACGTCCGTGTCATGACCGAACCCTTGGGTCTTGCCGTCAGCCGTGAGCAGATATTGGGCAAAAAACCTTTTTTGTTTTTTCGGGCGCCGCATTTGGAACTCGATATGTATTTCGGAGGCGGGCAACATTCGATTTTGTTCGTGATCGGCTCGACATGGCCCAGTCGCAATTACCCAAAAGAAAAATATCTCGAGGTGATACGCCGCTTAAAGGCCCGTAGCCTGATCGCCTGGGGCAACGAGCAGGAAAAAGCGGCGGCCGAATGGATTGCTCGGCGTAGTGATGCCGTCGTGTTGCCGCGTTTGGATTTGAACGACCTGAAAGCGGTCATCGCCAGGGTCGACCTGGTAATAGGCAACGATACCGGGCCCACCCATATGGCCTGGGGCCTCAACAGGCCGTCTATTACCTTGTTCGGACCTACGCCGGTCAGCCGGGTTTATCAAACCGATATCAACAGGGTGTTGAAGTCGCCGTCGGTCGTCAATCCTTATAAGCTGGATAAAAACGATTTTTCGATTCGAGACATCGCAGAATCGGCCGTCGCCGAGTTAGCTGAGTCTTTGCTGAAGAGTGGTGCGGCCTGAGCGGGGCTTTATCGCACACGCACAAACGGATTGCTTGCCATCTCCTCCGCGAATGTCGACATCGGCCCGTGACCTGGTATGAAGGCCACGTCGCCGCCCAGCGGCCATAGTTTTAACTGGATAGAGTCGATCAAGGTTTGATAATCGCCTTTGGGAAAATCGGTGCGGCCGATAGAGCCGTTGAACAATACGTCGCCTACGATGGCCAAGCGTTGTTCGGCATTGAAAAACACCACATGGCCGGGTGTGTGACCGGGGCAGTGAATGACCTGTAACGCTTCTTCACCCACCCTGACCCTATCGCCGTCCTCCAGCCAGCGGTCGGGAACGAAGCCGTCGCAAGGCGGAAATCCGAACGTGCGGCATTGCTCGGCCAGATTTCGAATCCAGAAGTCGTCGTCACGATGAGGGCCTATGATGGGTAGATTCGAGTGCTTGGCCAGTTCGGCGACGCCGCCGATGTGATCCAGATGGCCGTGGGTCAACAATATGGCTTCCAGTTCCGCGCCCTGAGCATCGACTTCCGCGAGCACGAGATCCACGTCGCCGCCGGGATCGATCACCGCGGCTTTGTTACTTTTCTCGCATACCAGCAAGGTGCAGTTTTGTTGATAAGGGGTGACCGGGATGATGGTATAGCGCATGAGGGCAGGGAAGTCATGGGCGCCGAACAGGCGGCGCGCGGGTTGATTATATGTTCAGCAGCAGGTGAGCAGGGGCTTCCAGGCTTTCCTTGATGATGCCCAGAAACTGCACAGCCTCCTTGCCGTCCACCAGACGGTGATCGTAAGACAAGGCCAGATACATAATGGGGCGGATGACGATTTCACCGTTTTCGACGACGGCCCGGTCCTTGATCGCATGCATGCCGAGGATGGCGCATTGCGGCGGATTCAATATCGGCGTGGACAACATCGAACCGAAGATGCCGCCGTTGGTGATCGTGAAGGTCCCGCCGCTCAAGTCTTCGACGCTGATGGAACCGTTTCTGGCCTTGCTGCCGAAATCCTGTATGCCTTTTTCTATGCCGGCAAAGTCGAGCTGGTCTGCGTCGCGCAGGATGGGAACGATCAGGCCTCGCGGCGTGGTCACGGCAATGCCGATGTCGTAATAACCGTGATAAATGATGTCGTTGCCGTCTATCGAGGCGTTGATCGCGGGGAAGCGTTTCAAGGCTTCTATGGAGGCCTTGACGAAGAACGACATGAAGCCCAGTTTGACCTTATGTTTGGCTTCGAAGCGTTCCTTGTATTGGTTGCGCAAGTCGATGACCGCTTTCAGGTTGACCTCGTTGAAGGTCGTCAACATCGCCGCGTTTTGCTGGGCTTGCAACAAACGCTCGGCAATTTTGGCGCGTAAGCGGGTCATGGGTACCCGTTGTTCGGGGCGCAGACTGGCTACCGCCGTTGCCGAAAGCGGGGCATGGCTGGTTTCGACCGACGGCGTGGGTTCTTCGGGGCTGGTGTCTTGCTCGTTTAAATAATCCAGCACGTCCGTTTTCAATATGCGGCCGTGTTTGCCTGTGCCGCTGATGGCGGCCACGTCGATATCCTTTTCCGCGACTAATTTGCGTACCGAAGGGCTTAGCAGCGGCTCTTCGTCAGTGGTCTTGGCTGTTCCCGTAGCGCTGCTGTGTTGGCTATTCAGGCGCGCCAGCAACTCGCCGCCGACGACGGTCTCGCCCGAGGAGCGGAGGATTTCCTGCAATATTCCGCTGGCTGGGGCCGGGATTTCCAATATCACTTTATCGGTTTCCAGGTCTGCCAGATTATCGCCGGCCTCCACCCAGTCTCCCGGTTGTTTGTGCCATGTCACTAAGGTCGCATCGGCTACGGATTCCGGGAGGCTGGGGACCAGAATATCAAAACTCATTTTTTCTTCCTTCTTGGCTGCCATAAAGGGCGGTGTGGACTACGGTTTTCTGCTCGTTCAGATGGGTCTTGTAATTGCCGACCGCCGGTGCGGCGCAAGGACGGCGGCCTGCGTAGACGATAGGGATGTTTTCATCGATGATCTCGTAAAAATGGTGCTTGCTTTGATACCAGGCACCCTGATTTTTGGGTTCTTCCTGGCACCAGACCACTAAGTCGACATTGGGGAATTTGTCGAGTTCGGCCTTGAAGTATTCGTTCGGGAACGGATACAGTTGTTCGATGCGAACGATGGCTACGTGTTGCAGTTTGGCCTCCCGGCGCGCCTCCAGCAAGTCGTAATAAACCTTGCCGCTGCACAGGATCAGCCGGGTCACATGCAGAGGATCGATATCATCGATTTCTCCGATGATAGGTAGAAAAACACCTTCGGTCAATTCGCTCAAGCTGGACGTGGCCAATTTGTGTCGGAGCAGGCTCTTGGGGCTCATGACGACCAAGGGCTTGCGATATTGTCGTGTCAATTGCCTGCGCAGCAGATGAAATATCTGAGCCGGCGTGGTCGGGTAGCAGACCTGCATGTTTTGGTCGGCACACAGTTGCAGATAGCGTTCCAGTCGCGCCGAGGAATGCTCGGGGCCTTGGCCCTCGAAGCCGTGCGGCAACAGCATCACCAAGCCGCTGAGTTTGCCCCATTTGGTTTCGCCGGAGCTGATGAACTGGTCTATGACCACTTGAGCGCCGTTGGCGAAGTCGCCGAATTGTGCTTCCCAGATCACCAGCTTATCGGGCTCGGTCGAGCTGTAGCCGTATTCGAAGGCCAATACGCCGGCTTCCGATAACAGGGAATTGAAAATTTGCGCGTGGCCTTGATCGGCCGTCAGATGTTTGAGCGGAATGTAGTTCTCGCCGTTTTTTTGGTTCAACAATATTGCATGCCGATGCGAAAACGTGCCGCGGCCTATGTCTTGTCCGGTTAGCCGGACGTGGTAGCCCGCCACCAGCAATGTTGCGTAGGCCATGTTTTCGGCAAATCCCCAGTCCATGGCAATTTCGCCTCTAGCCATTTTGTCGCGGTCTTCCATAACCTTGGCGACTCGCGGGTGCAATTCGAATCCTTGCGGCAAATCTTGCAGGCGTTGATTGCAGAATCTTATCTGTTCCAGGGAAACCGAAGTGTCGGCGGCTTGATCCCATTCACGGTTGACGTATTTTTCCCAGCGTGCCGAATAGGAATAATTCAGGTTTTCGACGGTGGGCCGTGAAACGCACTGGCCTTCGCTCAACAGCTGATAATACTCCTGCTCTAAGGCATTGACCTGATCGTCGGTCAGAACGCCATCGTCTATCAGTTTTTGCGCGTACAACTGGCGAGTTGGCAATAACGTGCGTATTTTTTGATACATCATAGGCTGAGTCGCCGCCGGCTCGTCGGCTTCGTTGTGGCCGAGGCGGCGATAGCAGATTAAATCGATGACGACGTCCTTATGAAAGCACATGCGATAATCCAGTGCCAATTGCGTGATGTAGGCGACGGCTTCCGGATCGTCACCGTTGACGTGAAATACAGGTGCCTGAATCATGTTGGCGACATCGGTGCAATAAAGCGTGGAACGGGCATCGAACGGGTTGCTGGTGGTAAAGCCTATCTGGTTGTTGATGACGATGTGCACCGTGCCGCCGGTCGTGAACGCGCGGGTTTCGGACATATTCAAGGTTTCCATGACGATGCCCTGGCCGGCGAACGAGGCGTCGCCGTGTATCAACACCGGGACGATGGCGTCGGCACCGCCGACGCCATGTCTGTCCTGTCGGGCTTTGACCGAGCCTTCCACCACAGGATTGATGATTTCCAGATGCGAGGGATTGAAGGCCAGGGTCAAATGTATGGGGCCTCCGGGCGTTGCGATATTCGACGAAAATCCCATGTGATATTTGACGTCGCCGGTCAATACGCCCGGTGCCGAGGCATGAGTGCCTTCGAATTCGCCGAACAAGACCGATGGGCTTTTGCCCAGCACGTTGACCAGCACATTCAGACGGCCGCGATGGGCCATGCCGATGACCATTTCGCTGACCTTGCTTTCGCCGGCGCGCTGTATCAGTTCGTCGAGTATGACGATCAAGGATTCGCCACCCTCCAGCGAAAAGCGTTTTTGTCCGACATATTTGCGATGCAAGTATTTTTCCAAGCCTTCGGCCGCAGTCAAGAGTTTCAATATCCAGGTTTCTTTTTCCGGATGCGACGCATAATCCGGCTTGGCGCCTTCCAGTTTCTTGCGTATCCACATTTTGGGGTCGGCATCGACGATGTGCATGAACTCGCTGCCTATGCTGCCGCAGTAGATTTCCTTGAGGGTCTGGATGATGGCATGCAGGGGCAGGCGATCTATTCCGCACAATCCGCCGGTATCGAATAAGGTGTTCATGTCGGCATCGGTCAGACCGTAATAAATCGGTTCCAAGTCCGCCGGTATGGTCTTGGGAGAGCCCAGCGGATTGTTGGAAGCGATTTGATGGCCCTTGACCCGATATTGATTGATCAAGCGTGCGACTGCGCCTTGTTTTTTGACGCTTTGTTCGGTAAAACCTTGCATCTTCACCAGTTTGCCGGGCTCGGAGATCGCAAGTTTCTCGAAGCGGTCGACGATGATGCTGTGCGGAGTGTCTTCGGTGGAGCCGCGGTGTATGTCGTCGAAGCGGGTTCTCCAGTTGCCGTTGACCGAATTCGGATCGGTCAAATATCGTTCGTAGAGCAGCTCGATATAGCTGGCATTGCTGCCATACAGTGCAGACGATTCTTCGAACAGTTTAAGCAGGCTACTCATGCGGCATTCGGGTTTTCAGCAAGGGGATTCTCATTATGGTAGAGCTAAAATGATATATTACCAAGAGAAAAGATGTAGTAAAGCCGGGGCTCGACGGGGCGGGCGATAACATCAAATTTTGCAAGGATTAAAGAGATGTGGCATGGCGGATAATAGGGTGGTTATTAAAATAAATTACGATAAAGATAAGCGCAGAAAAGAGCTGATCGATCCGAAAATGGTGACCGTATGGCATACAGGACGC
>JAQTYP010000231.1 GCA_028688235.1 Methylomonas sp. | reverse complement strand
GCACGGCTCGATACAGCCCTATCCCTGTCCTTGATACGATTTATCAACGACATTCATTACGGACGAGTAAAACCAAGGCAATTGAATTACCCCAGCCCATTCGGCAGCAAACAATCATTAGACGCCGCGTCGCTGATCAAGCAAAGCCTAGACAACCAAGCCCTGGCTCAGGTGCCGGAAATTGCCGCCCCGCAATTTAAGCAGTATCGTCAATTGAAGCAAGTTTTGGCTCAATATCGCCAAGCTCTCCCTCGAGCGGATTTTCAGCCCTTAATTTTTGAAAAATCCCTACGTCCAGGCGACCGTCACCCGCAAACATCCTTATTGCGCGACCGACTCATCGCGGCAGGCGCACTTCCTGCTCAACAGCCGGAGCAAGTCGCTAACGAAGAAAATCTTTATTCCGAAACACTGCAAGAAGGCGTAAAGGCGTTTCAGCGGCAAAATGGCCTGCAAGCCGACGGCGTCATTGGCACGGAAACGGCCGCCAGACTCAACCAGTCGCCGGAGCAAAAAATCCTGCAAATTGAATTGGCCATGGAAAGACTGCGCTGGCTGCCCGAGGATTTGAGCGGGCCGCTGATTATCGTCAACATTCCGGCCTACGAGCTCTGGGCCTTCGATCGCCTGGACGACAGCCAACCCTTGAACATGAAAGTAATCGTCGGCAAGGCTTTGAAAAACCAGACACCTGTACTGTTCGAGGAAATGAAATATCTGGAATTCAAACCTTACTGGAACATTCCCAGAAACATCATGAACGAGGAAATTCTACCCAGACTGACCAACGACTGGGGCTACCTCGAGAGCCAGAATATGGAACTGGTCGGCAATTCGGAATCCTGGGAAGACATTTTCGACGATATCCGCCGGGGCAAGATCCGCGCCCGGCAACGCCCAGGCAAAAAAAATCCCTTGGGCAAGGTCAAATTTATCTTTCCTAACCAGGCCGATGTCTATTTGCACGACACGTCGACGCCCGGCTTGTTTAACCGCAGCCGCCGCGATTTCAGCCACGGCTGCGTTAGAGTCGAAGCGGCCGAAAAATTGGCCGAATTCGTATTGAACCATCAACCGGAATCCGGCTGGGACTTAAGTGCGATTCAAAAGGCGATGCAAGCCTCCCAAACCCGCCGCGTCACGTTAACCAAAGCCATTCCCGTACTGTTTTATTACGCCACAGCCTTTGTCGATCATAACGACAACATTCATTTTTACCCCGACATTTACGAACAGGACGCCGCCTTGAAAAAAGCCTTGGGAATTTGGCCCATGCCGGCAAATAACGGCGTGCTGACGGCGCGATCGTCCGGATCGAGCTGATTGCCCTCTCCATTATTGCCCCTCCCGCACAAATAACCAACAATCCGATTGATTAGCCATCTACAAAAAAATATAATCCCAGCCTTTTTTTAAACTTGCCCGCCCCTTACCCTTTAAGCAACGAAAAAAATGACCAGCCATATCATGCCCACTTATGCCCGTCAGGCGGTTACCTTCGAACGCGGTGAAGGCGCGTGGCTTTGGGACAGCAACGACAACCGCTATCTCGATGCCCTGGCGGGAATTGCCGTGTGCAATTTAGGCCACGCCCATCCAGCCATACATCACGCCATCAGCCAGCAAAGCCAAAAACTGATCCATACATCCAACTTGTATGGCGTTCAATTACAGGAAGAACTGGCCGACAAACTTTGCCGGCTCAGCGGCATGGAAAGCGTGTTTTTCTGCAATTCCGGCGCGGAAGCCAACGAAGCGGCCATCAAAATCGCTCGTAAATACGGCCACCAACAAGGCATAGACCGCCCTGTCATCGTCACGATGGAGAAAAGCTTTCACGGCCGCACGATGGGCTCGCTGAGCGCGACCGGTAACAGCAAGGTCAAACAAGGCTTCGCCCCGCTGCTGGAAGGCTTTGTGCACGTACCTTATAACGATATGGCAACTCTGGAATCGACGGTATCGTCCGATACAAACGTGGTCGCAATTCTGGTCGAACCCATACAGGGAGAAGGCGGCGTCAACATTCCGGATAGCCATTATCTCAATCAAGTCCGCGAACTCTGCGATAAAAAAGGCCTGCTGATGATGGTCGATGAAATCCAAACCGGCATCGGACGCACCGGAAAATTTCTCGCCTACCAACATAACGGCATCCTGCCGGATGTCTGCACCCTCGCCAAAGCGCTGGGCAACGGCGTACCGATCGGTGCCTGCATGGCGCGCGGAAAAGCCGCAGAAATTTTATCGCCCGGCGCTCACGGCTCCACTTTTGGCGGCAACCCCCTGGCATGCAGCGCCGCGCTGGCAGTCATAGACACCCTGTGCGCCAGCGATTTGATCGCAGACGCCGAATCGAAAGGCCAAACCATCTGCGCCGGCATTGCCAGGCAAACCGCAGGTAATCCGCACATCGTATCGATTCGTCATAAAGGCTTGATGATAGGCATAGAACTGGATACCCCTTGCGGCGAATTGGTCGCAAAAGCGTTACAGAAAAATCTGCTGATCAACGTCACCGCCGACAACACCATACGCTTATTACCTCCATTGACGATAAGCGACGAACAAATCGCCTTGCTGACCGATACATTATCGGCGCTCATCCAAGAACAGACACCTTAGTAATCCTATGCAACCCAGACACTTTACCAGCCTGCTGGACTTAAGCAGCGCGGAACTACGCGATCTCATTCATCGCGCCACCGAATTAAAAAATCTACGCGACGCCGATTTCCAACCGCTGAAAGGCAAAGTCTTGGCGATGGTATTCGAGAAATCGTCGACTCGCACCCGTATTTCGTTCGAAGCCGGCATGGCGCAGTTCGGCGGCAGCGCAATCTTTTTATCGCCGCGCGATACCCAGCTGGGGCGCGGCGAACCCGTGGAAGACAGCGCCAGAGTGATCTCCAGCATGGTCGATTGCATCATGCTGCGCACCCACGCCCACGAAACGGTCACCACCTTCGCCCGCTATTCCAGGGTACCGGTTATCAACGGCTTGAGCGACTTGCTACATCCCTGCCAGTTGCTGGCCGACATGCAGACTTATTTCGAACATCGCGGTAATATTGCCGGTAAAACCGTGACCTGGATAGGCGACGGCAATAACATGTGCCATTCCTATATCAATGCCGCCCGTCAATTCGATTTCAAACTGAATATCGCCTGCCCGCAGGATTACCGCCCGTTACCCAGCATCGTCGACCCGGCTCATGACAGGGTTGCTTTTTTCAACTCCCCGGAACAAGCGGCGGAAGGCTCCGACCTGATCGTAACCGACGTTTGGGCCAGCATGGGACAGGAAGAGGAGCAGAAAAAACGCGAGTTTGCCTTCCGGGATTTTCAAGTAACCTCGAAAGTCATGCAGGCCGCCCATTCGGAGGCCTTATTCATGCATTGCTTGCCGGCCCACCGCGGCGAAGAAGTGGAAGCCGCCGTGATAGACGGCCCGCAAAGCGTCGTTTTCCCGGAAGCGGAAAACCGCCTGCATGCGCAAAAAGCCTTGCTGGAATTTCTCATCTGCCGATAATTTCGCTAGAATCGTCCCCTTTTAAGTTTGCTGATATAGAGTATCACCGTGAAAAAAACCATTGCCAGTATTCTTGTTTTACTCTCGACCAGCAGTCTGGCTTACGCTAAATCCGGTTATGTCACCGATAGTGTCGATCTGCCTTTGCGTAGCGGTGAAAGCGAACGTAGCAAAATCGTCAAAATGTTGCCGAACGGCACACCACTGACCTTATTGGGCGACAACACCGAGAACGGCTACACCAATGTCCAAGCCAGCAACGGCGCCGAGGGCTATATCCTGACCCGTTATATCAGCTACGAACCCAGTAGCCGCAGTCAACTCGAAGCCGCCAGCAAAAAACTCGAAGCCCTGCAAGCAGAAAACAAGCTGTTGAAAGAGGTTCAGCAATCGGGCCAGGAAGCCGGCAAAGAGCGCGACAGGCTCAGTACCGAACTCAGCGAGCTGCAACAAACCGCAGCCAACGCCATTCAACTGAAACAGCAACGCGACCAATTGCAGGAACGCGTCGTCACTATCGAACGGGAATTACAACAACTGAAACGTGAAAACCAGGCCCTGTCCGACAGCACCAACCAGGACTGGTTTTTATACGGTGGAGGGCTTGCATTGTTCGGCGTGCTATTGGGCTTTATTCTGCCCAAACTCAGCTGGCGCCGCCGCTCCGGTGGTTGGGATACGTTTTAAACACTATCGAACGAATGGCGAAAAAGCAAAGCGGAATAGCCCCTCTTTTCGCCTTTCATCTTTCTTCTTGCATATACTTCGAGCTTCGGCGCATCCGTCCAATCGGAACCATACAGCGCCTTGGCTGCATCACCACTACTGTAAAGTCATCGTGGAAGCGGCGCTCTCGTCGCGAAAAAGACCTCGCTTCGACAAAACCCCATGGGCGGATTCGCCACACTGCGATCCGGCATGACTTTTAATCGCTTTGCGGCGTTTTGCTTAAGTCAAAAACGCCCTACAACTCTAAATCGTCTGTGAAACGCTTCCTGCTGCAACTGCTAACCATCTGGAAACAGAAACTTAAGATCTATGTCATCGCCGCCTGGATAGGTGCCGGCATGGGTATCTTTTTGCTGGCCCCCAGTTACGATTACATCAGCTCTCGGGAACGTAACGCCGATCCCTTGTCGTCTATCGAATTCGTCATCACCCAATTCACCGAGGTGATGACGGGCCAGAGCAATCAGAATAATCTTATCCTGTTTTATGCCGAAATCGGCGCCATTCTGGGCCTGCTGTCGCTAGGCTTCTATCAGATGCTGCACAAGCGCCTGCTGGATCTGGATGCCTTAAAAACCGAGCTGGACAAAGATTTGCCTTCCATCATCCGCCAAGGCGAAGGACCTCTGCTGGAGTTCAAATCCTCGTTGCGCTGGGACATGCAGGAAGAGCGCATCAATCGCGCCCTGGAAACCGTCGTCATGAAAACCTTGGCCGGCTTTTTCAACAGCGCCATCGGCGGCACCTTGTTGATAGGCATACGCGACGACGGCGAAATCCTGGGTCTTGAAAAGGACTACCAAACCCTAAAGAAACCCAATCAGGACGGTTTCGAACAAACCTTGATGACAGCGATCTCGACGAATTTAGGCGCAGACCTCTGTCCTTATGTCCACGTTTTGTTTCACGTCGTCGACCGTAAAGACGTGTGCCGGGTTATCATTTCGCCGTCAATCCGGCCGGTTTTCCTGAATCAGGGCAACACGCCGAAATTTTTCGTTCGCACCGGCGGCGGCACCCGCGACTTGAACATCCAAGAAGCCCTGGAATACGTCGCCGGACGCTGGAAAAATTACCGTTCCACCTAGCGCAGCACTCCTAAAATAATAACGAAACGATGAACACTGCCAAGCCATCTTCTTTTTCTCAGGTATTTTTATTCGCCGGCACTCTATTCGCCAGCGCCACATTGATGTTCGTATTGCAGCCGATGTTCGGCAAGATACTATTGCCGTTGCTCGGCGGTACGCCGGCTGTCTGGAATACCTGCATGGTGTTTTATCAAACCCTGTTGTTCGGCGGCTATTTATATGCGCATTTGCTGACAACTAGAACCGGCTCGCAGCGGCAGATTCAGATCCATGCGGCACTGATGTTATTCAGCCTGTTCGCACTACCCGTCGCGCTGCCGGCCGATGCCCATCCGCCTACCGACAGCAATCCGACATTCTGGCTGATTTGGACCTTATTCCTGGCGATAGGCCTGCCGTTTTTCGTCGTTTCGACCACGGCCCCCTTGTTGCAAAAATGGTTCTCGCATCTCGGCCATCGCAGCAGCGACGACCCTTATTATCTCTATGCCGCCAGCAATGCTGGCAGCCTTCTGGCCTTGCTCAGTTATCCGTTTTTGATCGAACCCAACATCGGCTTGGTCAATCAGCGCTTGTTTTGGAGCGTGGGTTACGGCCTGTTGTGCGTGCTGATTTTGATCTGCGCCATCGCATTGTGGCGCAGCCAATCGAACTTAGCGGGTAGTCAGGAA
>JAQTYP010000230.1 GCA_028688235.1 Methylomonas sp. | reverse complement strand
AATGACGCCTTTTTTCATTAAAATTGCCGGCCATTTTATTGATTCTGACGCCGGATTGACATGGATTTAAAATTTTTAGATTTCGAACAGCCTATCGCCGAACTGCAAGCCAAGATCGAAGAGCTACGCAAGGTGGAGTTGGACAACAATTTCGACATTTCGGAAACCCTGAAACTGCTCGAACAAAAATGCGAAGGCCTGACCGAGAGCATTTTCAGCAACTTGTCGGATTGGCAGATTTCGCAACTTTCCAGACATCCCGGCCGCCCTTATACGCTGGATTACATCGAACTGATGTTTACCGATTTCCACGAACTGCATGGCGACCGTGCTTACGCCGACGATCCTGCCATCATCTGCGGCCTTGCCCGCCTGGAAGGTCAGCCTATCGTCATAATCGGCCATCAAAAAGGCCGCGACACCAAAGAAAAAATCTATCGTAACTTCGGCATGCCGCGCCCCGAAGGCTACCGCAAAGCCTTGAGGGTCATGAAACTGGCGGAGCGTTTCAAACTGCCTATCATCTGTTTGATCGACACCCCGGGCGCCTACCCCGGCATCGGCGCCGAGGAACGTGGACAAAGTGAGGCGATTGCCCGCAACCTGTTCGAAATGTCCAAACTGAAGACGCCGATCATCTGCACGATCATCGGCGAAGGCGGCTCCGGCGGCGCGCTGGCGATTGGAGTCGGCGATCGTTTGTTGATGCTGGAGTACAGCACCTATGCGGTGATTTCACCGGAAGGTTGTGCGTCCATTTTGTGGAAAAGTGCAGACAAAGCCCAACTGGCCGCCGAAGCCATGGGCATCACCTCGGATCGCGTGCGCGAACAAGGCTTTTTGGACGAGGTCGTGCGCGAACCGGTCGGCGGCGGCCATCGCAGCTTCGAAAAGGTCGCGTCGAATCTACGCGAAGCGCTGTTGCGACATCTGAACGAACTGAACCTGGAAGCGCAAAACCTGGATAAAATGCTGGAAAAACGCTATCAACGCATCATGCGTTTCGGTTCCTATATCGAAGAGCCGGTGAAATAATCCGCCGAAATCTCTATCCTGAAAGGCCGCTAATTCTACTTTGTCAGTTTATCCATGAGTTCGTCATACCCGCCGGGAAGCGGGTATCCAGAGCCAAGGATGGTTGGCTCGAACTCATCTTCGGTGCCTGGATTCGCTTCGCGGTCTACGGCTCCGGCAATCCATGCCGGAATGACGACTTAGCAAGGCAATCTGACAAAGTAGAACTAACCCGGCCTTTTTAATTTTTCCCCAAACCGTGCTTAGTTTTTCCACTATCTCCTCCCTGATTCCGATAGCTATCGGAAAAACCCACATCGCTTACAGCGGCGGCATAGACTCAACGGTCTTGCTGCATTTATGCGCATCACGTGCTGATTTGCGCGAAAACCTGATCGCCGTTTACGTACATCACGGCCTGCAAGCCGTGGCCGACGACTGGGAAAAACATTGCCGGCAACAAGCCGAGGCATTGGGCGTTGCCTTCCTATCGATTAAGGTCAATGCCAAGGCAAGCCATGGCGAAAGCCCGGAGGCCGCCGCCCGTAACGCGCGTTATCACGCATTGAAGAATCTGTTGCAAGTCGGCGACCTGTTATTACTGGCCCAACACCGCGAAGATCAGATGGAAACCTTATTGTTACAATTGTTCCGTGGAGCCGGCATACAAGGCCTGGCGGCCATGCCGGCATCGACACCTTTCGGATTGGGGCATATGTTACGGCCGTTGCTGGCTATCGCCAAATCCGACATTCAAGCTTATGCCTTACAGCATGGCCTAAAATGGATCGAAGACCCGACTAACCAACAAAGTGATTTCGACCGTAATTTTCTGCGTAACGAGATCGTGCCGTTAATAAAGCAACGCTGGCCGTCGTTGGATAAAACCGTGGCCCGAAGCGCCAGGCATTGCGCCGAGGCCGCCACATTACTGGAGTCCTGGGGGCAAGAAGCATTTGATCGGCTTTTCGATCCAACCGACAACAGCCTGACCATCGACGAACTCGGCACGTTCGATAGCGAACAGCGTAATTGGCTGTTGCGGCATTGGCTTGGCCTGTTCGATTTAAAGCCGCCCAGCCAAGCACTTTTGCAGTCTATCAATCAGCAACTGATAGCCGCCCGGGCGGACGCCAATCCACGGATTTACACCCAAGCTCATTATTTAAAAAAATACCGACAGCGATTGTTTTGCCTAAGCGAAAACCGTCTGCGTAAACTAGAGGGCTGCCTGGAATGGAGCTCGGAAACACCCGCTTTAACACTGCCCAACGGCTACCTGCTGACTCGGGTAAGCGCCTCCGCCGGCTTGGATAAACGAATCTGGCATGCATCCCAGATCACTATCAAACCGCGTAGCGGAGGAGAAAAACTCAAGCTGTCCGGCCGAAGTGGTCAACATGACTTGAAAAAACTGTTTCAGGAAGCCGGCATTCCACCGTGGGAACGCGATGCCCGCCCCTTGCTCTATCTGAATAGCCGCTTGGCTGCGGTGCCGGGCTTATGTATAGCAGAATGGGCATGGAGCCAAGAAGCCGGAGCCTGTTATCAATTGACTTGGAAGTTAGCCGAAAGCATGTAATCATTGGTCCCGTGGCAAAATTCGGAGTGATGCGATGCTGATGGTTCCCGAAATCCTGCAAGTGGTCATCGTCGGTCTGATGATCTTGATCCCGACGATATTGATTTACAAAAAAGCCGGCCTGAATCCTGTCTGGGCGGCACTGGTGTTTTTGCCAGGTTTTGGTTTGTTGCTCATCTTTTTGCAACTGGCCTTTATGCCATGGCCCAATGCCAAACAGGGGCCAATATCATGATGCTGTTCTTCTATGCTTTGGTCATCTTGTTCAGCCTGTTTGTGCTGTGGCTGGGTCATAAAATCCTGCTCAAAGCGGGGCTGGACGGCAGGTGGACTTTGGCCTTGCTGGTGCCGGTAGTCAATATCATCATGATCTGGGTATTCGCGTTTTGCCGCTGGCCCAACTTGCGCACCGATGCCGAACAAGATTTATAAACCACATACCCCGCATCGCTCCGCTGACTTTGGCATTTCGAGGACGACTGGAAAGCAAGCAAAAAGCTGCTATACCTATAACATCTGCAACGACCGGCGCCGATTATCCTCATGCCTGACACCGTGTACGATAGTTATTTCTTCATCCTCGAACCGGCCCATGCTCCGGTAATTCCTCTGTTACGACACTATTCCAGTGCTTTAGACAAGACAGCTTCGGCTTATTCGACCAACCCTTCACAACTCGATTACCGGCGTGAAAAAGACATCAGCCTGCAGAAATTTGGACCAGGAAACTCGTCCATACGACAACGAAATTAGCGATGGAGGAAAAATAATCGCGGTTTAAAGGAGAAAACCCGATGCGGAAAACAACGTGTACCGTATCGTTCGCAATTGATGCGCTTCGCTACCGCCCAGCGCATCCTACGCACTCAAAAATAATAAAGGTGAGTAATCATGCAAATCCCATTACAAATTACGTTTCGCGGCATACCAAAATCCGAAGCAGTAGAGACTAGAATTCGAGAAAAGACCGAAAAGCTCGAACGCTTTCACTCCCATATCATGAGCTGCAGGGTTGCGGTAGAAGCCGAACACCAACGCCATCACCAAGGCAATCAATACCATATCCGTATCGATATTACCGTACCGGGCAAAGAACTGGTCATCAGCCGCGAACACCACGATAATCACGCTTACGAAGACATCTATGTCGCCATCCGCGACGCTTTTAACGCGGCAACCAGACAACTCGAAGAACACGCCCGCATTCGGCGCGGCGAAGTCAAAAGCCATAATCTGCAACACGCGGGCACCGTGATTCGTCTGTTGCCGGAAAACAATCATGGTTTTCTGACATCGACAGACGGCCGAGAAATTTATTTCCACCGTAATAGCGTGGTAGGTGAAGGCTTCGACACCCTGGAAGTCGGTGACCAGATACGCTATGTAGAGGAAGACGACGACCAGGGCCCGCAGGCAAGCATCATTTACTCCTGACCTAATCCGTAAGCCGGTCTAATAACCGTTTGGTCCGGCATCAAACACAGTAACGATCCAGGGCGGGCCGAACAACCCGCCCAATCCAACATTTTCCGATTTTCACCATCGCTCTCCCGCCGAATATTTCAAGCGCTTGCCGCGCAAAACTGTTAAAATTTGCGCCTTTTCCGATCCCTTGCTATTCGCTAAACAGGGCGCATAACATTCATGACAAAATTCATTTTTATCACCGGCGGCGTGGTGTCATCCTTGGGAAAGGGCATCGCTGCTTCTTCCTTGGCGGCGATTCTCGAAGATCGCGGCCTCAAAGTCACCCTCACCAAGCTAGACCCTTATATTAACGTCGATCCCGGCACGATGAGCCCGTTCCAACATGGCGAAGTATTCGTCACCGAAGACGGCGCCGAAACCGACTTGGACTTAGGACATTACGAGCGTTTCTTGAAAACGACGATGGCCAAGAAAAACAATTTCACGACCGGCCAAGTCTACGAACAAGTACTGCGCAACGAGCGTAAAGGCGAATACCTAGGCGCTACGGTACAGGTCATTCCGCACATCACCGACGAGATCAAGCGCCGGGTATTCGCCAGCGCCGAAGGCAAGGACGTGGCCCTGATCGAAGTCGGCGGCACGGTCGGCGACATCGAATCCCTGCCCTTTCTGGAAACCATACGCCAAATGGGTGTGGAGCTGGGTCATGATCGCGCCCTATTCATCCACCTGACCTTGGTGCCGTACATCAAATCGGCCGGCGAACTGAAAACCAAACCGACCCAGCATTCGGTCAAGGAATTACGCACCATAGGCATTCAGCCGGATATTTTGATCTGCCGCTCGGAGCAACCGATTCCGGCCAGCGAGCGCAAAAAAATCGCCCTATTCACCAATGTTTCGGAAAAAGCCGTTATTTCCGCGATAGACGCCGACACGATATACCGCATCCCGCTGCTGCTGCGCGAACAAGGCCTGGACGACATCGTTGTCAATCAATTACGCCTTGACGTGCCGCCCGCAGACTTAAGCGCTTGGGAAAAAGTAGTCGATGGCCTGACCCACCCAAGCGACGAAGTCAACATCGCCATCGTCGGCAAATACGTCGACCATACCGATGCCTATAAGTCCCTGAACGAAGCCTTGATTCATGCCGGCATTCATACTAGGCATAAAGTCCAAATCACCTACATCGATTCCGAAACTATCGAAGCCGAAGGCACCGCTCAATTAAAAGACGTCGATGCGATCCTGGTGCCCGGCGGTTTCGGCGAGCGCGGCGTCGAAGGCAAGATTTCCACCGTGCGTTTCGCCCGCGAGAACAAGATTCCTTATCTGGGCATCTGTCTAGGGATGCAGTCGGCGGTGATCGAATTTGCCCGCAACGTGGTGGGCCTGGAAGGCGCGCACAGCACGGAATTTTTACCTAAAAGCCCGCACCCCGTTATCGGCTTGATCACCGAATGGATGGACGAAGCCGGCGAACTGGTTGTCCGCGACGAAGACTCCGACATCGGCGGCACCATGCGCTTAGGCGCGCAAAAATGCCGACTGAAAGCCGATTCGCTGGCTTTCGATCTGTATCAGAAGGACGTCATCACCGAACGCCATCGCCACCGTTACGAGTTCAACAATCAATATCTGAAACAACTGGAAGCCGCCGGCATGCGCTTTTCCGGCAAATCGATGGACGGCCGCTTGGTGGAAATCATCGAACTACCGGACCATCCCTGGTTTCTGGCCTGCCAGTTCCACCCCGAATTTACTTCGACTCCACGCAACGGCCACAAGTTGTTTTCCGGCTTTGTCGAAGCGGCAGCCAAACACAAGAAACAATCTCACGGGGCATAAACAAGGTTAAGCATGCAATTATGTAATTTCGAAGTCGGCCTGGATAAGCCTTTTTTCCTGATCGCCGGCACTTGCGTGATCGAAAGCGAACAAATGGCGCTGGATACCGCAGGCTTTTTGAAGGAAATCACCACCGAGCTGGGCATACCCTTCATC
>JAQTYP010000229.1 GCA_028688235.1 Methylomonas sp. | reverse complement strand
GCCAGCATCGAGCAAATGTCGGCCAGCATCAACCAGAACAGCGAAAACGCCAAGATCACCGACGGTATGGCCGGCAAGGCTTCCAAGGAAGCGGTCGAAGGCGGCGTGGCGGTCAAGCAGACGGTGGAGGCGATGAAAGCTATCGCCGGCAAGATCGGCATCATAGACGACATCGCTTACCAGACCAACATGCTGGCTTTGAATGCAGCGATCGAGGCGGCTAGGGCCGGCGATCACGGCAAGGGATTCGCGGTGGTGGCGGCCGAGGTGCGTAAATTGGCCGAACGCAGCCAGGTGGCGGCCCAGGAAATAGGCCATCTGGCCGAATCCAGCGTCAACACCGCGGAAACGGCGGGCAAATTGCTGGACGAAATCGTGCCGTCCATCGCCAAGACTTCGAACTTGGTCCAGGAAATCGCCGCGGCTTCCAACGAACAAGCGTCCGGTGTCAGCCAAGTGAATACGGCCATGGCGCAGATGAACCAAATCACCCAGCAAAACGCCTCGTCCAGCGAGGAATTGGCCGCGACCGCCGAGGAAATGACGGCCCAGGCCGAGCAGTTGCAAAGCCTGATGAGTTTTTTCAAGCTCTCGGGCCAAAGCGCGGCGATAGGCCGGCGTCTGGCCGCCTGAGGCGAAGCATGTAGGTCGGGTTAGCCCGATAGGGCGTAACCCGACAAATTTCTGGTTTCCACGGTCCTCCGTGGAAACCCATACCAGCGTCAACAGGCTGTAGGCATTCCCACGGAGGGTCGTGGGAACGATGAAAATTATAAATCGCATACTTGGAGATAAGCGCTATGAAAATAACAATAAAAGGTAGTTTGGCCATTGTCGTAGGCGTCATGACGTTGCTGTCGATAGCCATCGGCGTCGCCGGAATCCAGGGCGTAATCCGCACGGTCGAGGCTTTGGATTTCGCTTATCACGGGCGGACCGAGCCTAGCCGGATACTGGCGAGAATGTTGCAGCTCAATAGCGACAATCGAACCAATATCCTGTTGGCGCTGCAGCACGATCCCGCGTCGCCGCATGCCAAGCTGCACGATCACCCGTTGAACGTGCATATCGATGCGATGGAGGCCAATCGCAAGGAAATGAAAGACCTAATGGAGGAATACCATAAACTCCCCATAGGACCTGAAGAAAGGCAACAGCTGGAGCGTTATCTGGAGGCCCGCGAGACTTACCGCAAGAACGGCAGCAATCCGGCATGGGAGGCGATCAAGGCCGGCGAATACGACAATGGTCATGAAATCCTGTTGACCCAGGTCAATCTCGAATTCAAGAAATTGCGCGAAACCGGCGAAGCCTTATTGACGCAAACCTTGGAGATGGCCCGGGCCGATAATGCCGCCGCCGAACGCCAGGGCATTCAATTGCGCAACGGCATGGTAGCGGGCATCGCCGCGGCGGTGGCCTTGAGCCTTTTCCTGGCTTGGCGTTTGGCGCGTTGTATCTTGAACCGCTTGGGCGCCGAGCCGGTGGATGTCGTTGCCGCCGCCAATCGGATCGCGGCCGGCGATTTTAGCGGCGAGATCGCATTGAAGAGCGGTGACAGTTCCAGTCTGATGGCGGAGCTGAAGCAGTTGAGCGACACCATCAAGATGCTGCTGACCGACATGGAACGCATGAGCCGGGAGCACGAAAAGGGCGATATCGACGCGCGGGTGGACAGCGAAAAATTCGCCGGCAGTTTTCGCGACGTGGCGCGCGAGGTCAACGATATGGTCGGCGCGCATATCGCCGTCAAGAAAAAAGCCATGGCGGTGTTCAAGGCCTTTGGCGAAGGCGATTTCGATGCCGACCTCGAACGCCTGCCGGGCAAAAAAGCCTTCATCAACGAGACCGTGGACCAAGTGCGCGCCAATATCAAGGCCGTGCTCGCCGATACCGATCGTTTGATCGCCTCGGTCGGCGAGGGGCGCCTGGACGTTCGTGGGGACGCGGCGCAACACCGTGGCGATTACCGGAAAATGGTCGAAGGTATCAACCGGATTCTCGACGGCATCGTGCTGCCGATCAACGAGGTGATAAAAGTCATGGGGGCCGTGGAACAAGGCGATTTGACCCGGCAAGTTCGAGGCAGCTACTCGGGTCAGTTGGGCGACTTCAAGGACACGGTCAACAATACCGTCGGCAAACTGTCGCAAATCATCGCCGAAGTCGGGACTAGAGCGGATCAGCTGGGCCATGCCGCGCAGCAAGTGAGCGCCACCTCGCAGACCTTGTCCCAGGCCGCCAGTCAGCAAGCCGCCGGCGTCGAGGAGACAACCTCCGGCATCGAGCAAATGGCGGCCAGCATCAACCAGAACAGCGAAAACGCCAAGGTCACGGACGGCATGGCGGCCAATGCCAGCAAGGAGGCGGGGGAAGGCGGCAGGGCGGTCAAGCAGACCGTGGATGCGATGAAGGCCATTGCCGGCAAGATAGGCATCATAGACGACATCGCCTATCAGACCAACATGCTGGCTTTGAATGCCGCGATCGAGGCGGCTAGGGCCGGCGAGCACGGTAAGGGTTTCGCGGTGGTGGCGGCCGAGGTGCGCAAACTTGCCGAGCGCAGTCAAATCGCGGCTCAGGAAATCGGCCATCTCGCCGAAAGCAGCGTCGAAACCGCCGAATTGGCCGGCGATCTGCTGGACCGGATCGTGCCCAGCATCGCCAAAACTTCCAATCTGGTGCAGGAAATCGCGGCGGCCTCCAACGAACAGGCATCGGGTGTCGGCCAGATCAACGTGGCGATGGGCCAGATGAGTCAGATCACCCAGCAAAATGCCTCGGCCAGCGAAGAATTGGCGGCCACCGCCGAGGAAATGACAGTACAGACCGAACAGATGCAGTCCTTGATGGGCTTTTTCAGGCTCGAAGGCCAAGGCAGGGCCATCGGAAGGCGAGCGGCCGCATGAGGCGCAGATAATCGCCGTGGCCGTTGCGGGCACGGCAAACGAATTTTTTCGACTTTTTTAGGAGGCAACCATGACAGCCATGGCAATAGCAAATCCCGGGCAAATGACAATAACGCATCAAATGGCCGGGGCAGGGCAATATCTGACCTTCGTCCTCGGAGGCGAGGTTTTCGCGCTGGGCATATTGAACATCAAGGAGATCATCGATTACGGCCATCTGACCGAGGTACCGATGATGCCGAATTTCGTTCGCGGGGTCATCAATTTACGGGGCAGCGTGGTGCCCGTGATCGATTTGTCCGCTCGTTTCGGTAAGGGTTCAACCCAAATCGCCAAAAGAACCTGCATCGTCATCGTCGAAACGGAGGGCCATGAGTGCGACGAAGCCTGTGAGGTTATCGGGATCATCGTCGACGCGGTCAACGAAGTCGTCGACATCGGGCAGCAAGATATAGAGCCGCCTCCGAGCTTCGGCGCCGGCATCCATCCGGACTTTATCAGCGGCATGGCAAAAAAGGGCGATCATTTCATCATTCTGCTCAACGTGAACCGCGTCCTGTCGACCGACGAGATGATGGCGTTGAGTCGAATCGGCGAGCCGGTCAGCTTGGGTTTGGAGCAAGCGGCCGATCAAGCTGGAATGCAGCGATAGGGGGCTTTCCATTTAAGCCGGGACAAAATATAGGATGTGGTTTTGTCCTGCTTTAATCGATAGCCTTCGAACGATCAAGAAAGGCGTCTGGCGGAAATGGCGGCCATGGCGGAAAACCTGCGTCGTCTCGATCAGCCGGACTAAGGATTTCGCCCAAAATAACTTCCGTATTCTGTTCATTTAGGATGTTGTCGTAAAAACCAAAATGTAGGTTGGGCAGAGCGGAGGGCTTCCGATTTAAGCCGGGACAGTCAGAGGTTAAGCCTCCCTCTGTGTCCCGTTTTAAACGAGAAGCCGAGCGGAGCGAAGCCCAAAAAAAGCAGAATGTTGGGCTTCATTGCATTCAGCCCAACCTACCTTTTACGACACCCTCTTTAGCCAGAGGGTGGGGTGAGGGATATCAATAAGGAAGTTATTAGGAATGGAATCCTAAGGTAAACCGATAATCGGCTAGTCACGTAAAGCGTAAGGAGATATCTTCATGGCTGTCATAGAACAACACTGCAAGGCGGATATTCGGCGTTCGCCGATTTTGCATAAACACGAGTTCAACTGGATCAGGGATTACCTTTATAGCCATGTCGGTATCGTATTGAACGACAGCAAGCAGGCTCTCGTCTGCGGGCGCCTGGAAAAACGTTTGCGCCATCACGGCTTTTCGTCTTACGCCGAATATTTTCGCCTGTTCGGAAAGCCGGGTTTCGAACAGGAAACCCGAATGGCCATCGATTTGCTCACGACCAACGAGACTTATTTTTTCAGGGAACCCCAGCACTTCGATTTTCTGGTCAAACACCTATTGACGGCGATGCCCGCCGGACAGCCCCTGAGGATCTGGAGCGCCGCCAGTTCCAGCGGCGAAGAGGCCTACAGTTTGGCGATGACGGTGGCGGAACATGCCAAAACCTCTCTGTGGGAGATCATCGGAACCGATATTTCCAGCCGCGTTCTGGAGACGGCGCGTGCCGGTTTGTATCCGATTGCCGCTTGCGACAAGCTGCCGGTGCCGTTATTGAAGAAATATTGTTTGAAAGGTTTCGGCGAGTACGATGGTTTCTTCCTGATAGGACCTGCCATTCGCAGTCGCGTTCAGTTCCTGTCCGCCAACTTGATCGATGCCTTGCCGAATCTTGGGGTTTTCGACGTCATTTTTTTACGCAGCGTCATGATCTATTTCGATATGCCGACCAAACAGCGTTTGATCGAGCGGATACAAAGTTATTTACGGCCCGGCGCTTATTTCTTCGTCAGCCATTCGGAGTCGCTCAACGGCCTGAATCACGAGCTGAGTTCGGTCGCGCCGTCCATATACAGGAAGCGCAAAGATGAATAGTCAAGTAGCTAAGAGCCAGGAAAGTAAGAAAGTCTTCTTGCCGCCAGGCGGATTTCATTTCGGGGATCATTCCACGGTGATCAAGACCTTGCTCGGCTCGTGCGTGGCGATTACCTTGTGGCATCCACTTCTCATGGTGGGCGGCATGTGTCATTACATGCTGCCGAAGCGGCGTGGCTTGGATAAAAACGGATACGAGTCGGATGGGCGTTATGCGGACGCCGCGATGGCCTTGTTCATGCGGGAGCTCGCCAGAACAGGCAGTCATCCGTGGGAATACGAAGTCAAGATGTTCGGCGGCGGCAACCAGTTTCCGGGGCATACGGGGTGCGATTTGCTTCGCGTATCGGATCATAACATCGACGCCGGACGCGACCTGTTGGCGCGATACGGCTTTTCGATCAAGGCGGAGCATCTGGGCGGTGTCGGTCACCGTAGCGTGACTTTCGACGTTTCGAACGGAAAAACCTGGATTAAATTCGATGGGCTAACCGGTCGATAGGGGTGTTTTTAAAATGAAACGCATGCGGGCTTGGACGGAAAACAATAACGGTTGGGTAGCCGGAGCCGAAAAACGATTTCCGACTATCGTTATAAGTCTTGTTGGGTCAATATTCTGAATAGGTAACTGGTCATGGTCGATAGTGACAAGAGAGGAAATTCAGCCGACTCGGGCGATTTAATCCGTGATGGTGACTCGCCCGCATCTTCCCTTTGCGTCGCGGTGGAGCCGGAAAAGGATCGGTTCGAACAGGCTATGAGTAGTTCGCGTCAATTTTTACGTAGCGTGATCGATACGATTGCCGATCCCGTGTTCGTCAAGAACCGGCAGCATCGCTGGATATTGTGTAACGCGGCGTTTTGCAGCTTGATAGGTCTCCCCCAGGAGGCTTTGCTGGGTAAATCGGATCACGATTTTTTCCCCAACGCGGAAGCCGATAAAGCTTGGGAAAGAGACGAGGCGTTGTTCCATGGCGGCAAGGAAGAGGTTAGCGAAGTGATTTTCACCGACCGGCATGGACTTAATCATCACGTAGTCATCAAAAAAAAGCGTTATGCCGGAGACGACGGAGACCCAATGCTGGTGGCTATTATCCAGGCCGTTGCCGAGCGCAAGCAAATGGAAGCCGAGATCCTCGAACGCGCGGAAGCGTTTCGCACGCTGGCCGAACATCTGCCCGGAATTATTGTTCGTTACGATGCGTCGTTCCGGCGGATTTTTTTTAAC
>JAQTYP010000228.1 GCA_028688235.1 Methylomonas sp. | reverse complement strand
TCCAGCGGCGAATCTCGCTTTCTCCGGAACCGCAATCACCATTGCTGAGCGGTGAGCCGTTAAAGACGATGGCAATTTTGCTGCCGCCTTGTGCGACCGGTTTCATTTTGGCCAGCATGGTTTGCAGAAACAATAACGCGCCGTCGTTGCTGCGCGGTATGCCGGCTTGATAGCGGGTTTTATTGAATTTCTCGGCCTGGGTTTTATAGTCGCTCCAGGTGACGCCGAACGGCGGATTGCTGAGCATGTAATCGAAGCGGTCTTCGTCTTTATTGAGCTGGTCACCTTTGTCGTCCCTGTTGGGATTGAACGGGATCAAAGAGTTGCCCAGCTCGATAAAGCTGAGGTCGTCTTTCAACAGCATCTCGGCTTTGCAAATAGCGTAGTTGTGCGGTTGCAGTTCCTGGCCGTACAGGGTGATGAGTTTTTCAGCGGCTTGGCGTTTTTGGCTGTCTTCGATTTGATCAAGCAAATGGGTTTTGGCGACTGACAACATGCCGCCGGTGCCGCAAGCCGGGTCGTAAATCGCCACGCTTTGCAAATCCTGGCTGAATTGAATGTCCAGCAATTCCACCATCAGGCGGATGACTTCGCGCGGGGTGAAATGCTCCCCGGCTTCCTCGCCGCTTTGCTCAGAAAACCGGCGTAACAGCTCTTCGTAGACATAGCCCATTTCCAAATTAGACAGCCGATCCAGGCTTAAATCCTCGCCGGCGTATTGTTCAACGATGGTCGCCAGACGGCCGCTTTTTTTCAGCTTGCCTAGCGTTTCCCGAAAGTTGAAATGATCGATGATGCTTTCGATATTGGGCGAGAAGGCTTTCAGGTAGGCGCGGAAATTGTCTTCCAGCAGTTGCGGTGCTTCGTCGTGCAAACGTTTTAGAGTCCAATCGCTGCTGTTCCAGAAACGGAAGCGTTTTTCGTCTTTTTTCAGCCGCTCTTGAATTTGCGCTGGGGTATCATTGGGGAAACGCTTTTCGATGATGGCCCGCTGCTCCTTGCGCCAGGCTTCAAGCACGCATTCAATCCGGCGAATGGTAATCATCGGCAGGACGATGTTTTGGTATTCGTAGGCTTTGAATTTGCCGCGTAAACTTTCGGCGGATTTCCAAATCTCTTGGGCGAGGTTGTTGAGGGTATCTTTGTTGAGCATGTGTTTCGTGGTCTATTGAATAGCAGGCCAAATGCCTTGGCCTTCCTCGGGCATATATTACCGGGAGTGTCGATTAGGAGGTATCGGTTTGGCCGGATGAGCGCTTCATTGACATCAGATATTGAGATTACGGGTAATTTCGGCAAATCGCACATCAACCTTTTTCAATGTTGCTACCATCCCCGCATACGCATGATTAGCGTAAGTTAGCTGTCTTCGCATCAATTCATGATAAGTGCGCCAGTGCATGCCTTTGGGTTTACCCTCGGGTGGATTGGCAATTCCAGGTTGCCAGCCCAGTTTTTGGCGGATTTTGTTGGCACCGCGGTAATGGGGGCGATTGGACAAGCAAGCAGGCGCAAGAATCAGGGATTCACAAAGGCGGAAAATTAGGCCCTGTCGCACTTGGCACCATTAATCGAGAACTGACTACGCTATCGCATTTATTTACCAAAGCGGTTGAATGGAACTGGCTCGACCACCGACCAGCCCACGTAAAGCGATTCAAAGTCGAGTCCACACGGATCACATACTTGACGACCGCCCAGATTACCCGGCTTTTGAGTGTAGTAAGCCAGGATCAAAGCGGCGAAATCTATCCGTTCATCGTCATCGGACTCGAAACTTCAATACGCAAGATGGAGATTTTGAGCATTGAGTTAAAAAACATCGATCTGGATCGACGAGTAATTTACATCCCCCAAGCAAAGGCTGGCTCCAGGGAGCAACCAATCACATCGAGTCTCGCTGAGTTTTTACGTGGTTATGTTGAGTCGTCAGAGCCAGAGCAAACTTGGCTGTTTCCTTCTAAGACATCCGCGACCGGGCATGTAATGAATATAGAGAAACCTTTTCGTAGGGTGGTTGAAGATGCTGGCCTAGATGCAAAAACAGTTGTGAGACATACTCTGCGCCACACGGCTATTACGCATCTCGTTCAAGCCGGTGTCGATTTACCGACAGTGCAGCGGATTAGTGGCCATAAAACTTTGCAAATGGTTGTTCGCTACAGCCATCAGAATGGAGAGCATATTCGTGCCGCGATGGATAAGCTAGAAAATCGCTATCATGGCATTGTAAACGACAAGTGATTATATGCAAACGTCTAAGATTCCGACTCAATTACACCAAAATTACACAGAAGCCAAAATTTTATCGTGCACACATATAATTAACTTGTTGATTTATATGGCGTCCCGGAGACGATTCGAACGTCCGACCTGTACCTTAGGAGGGGACCGCTCTATCCTGCTGAGCTACCGGGACTTGCAAGACGGTAATTTTAACACAAGGAACTGGCTAGACACCTTTAAGCTTTTTGTTTTCTGATTTCGACGCGTTCGAGCGAGGTAATGAAATACGACAATTTGGCCTGGCTCTTGTTGGAGATATTCTCGAACAGGCCACCTATTTGAACTTTGGATGAGCCCACTGCCGCCTGTTTCACGAATCGGACTGAAAAATTAAAATCCATGGCGTAATCATCGAAGATCATTTGGCAGTTTTTAATTTTGTCCCCGCGTTGAATTCTGGCTCTGTTCATTGGCACGTCGATGCCGGCTCCACCGCGCGATAAGTCGAACAAATAGCCGTTTACGGATAGCCCTGTCCGTTCCGATACGCCGCTAAAAGCGATGTCTATCGAGCTGATTTCTATGCGGGGGGAGCGTCTGCGTTGCGGATAGAAGATTTTTCGAGGTAGCGAGGCCTTATAGTAAATAATGCCGCGGGACGACCCGATTTCTATCGCCGACAAGCCGAAAGATAAATGTATGCCTTTATGAAAGGTCGATAATTTCAGCGACTTGACGGTTTGAAGCTTGGCGTTGCCTTCTTTTGGAACGAGTTCGTCAAGAATGATCAGATTCTTTTCGGGTTTAATGCCCAGAATCGATGAGCTGTAATCTTCCGTAAAGCCATCAATCTTGATTGAGCAAAGTGGGGAACTGACTTCGATTTCCGATAATAAGTTGATGATCTTGGTTGGATCGGTAACAAAGTTGGGGTTGTCTAGCAGGGATAGATCATCCTCTTCTTCGCTGATAGGGTCGGCTTCCCCTTTGGTAAACAAACTCTTTAGTTTATCGAACATGTTGAATCGGTTTGAGTGTCACTAGCTGTACTCAGTCTACACCGAAATCAATGTGTGTGAAAACAGCATACTTCGTGTGGAGCCATCCGGACCATAGGTTGAAGTCAGCTGGGATTTTCCTCTCAAAATCTGTAAGGAGCGCTGGATATGTCTATTTAGCAAATCAATGCTGGCGCCGTTTTGTTCGTTCAATGACCTGCATTTTGTCAATAACGCGGTTATTTCCCGCCAGTGTTGTAAGGATTCATCTGTGCTGATATCGGCGGCTTTAGCTTTCGCCAAATAGCTCATGACGCCTTCCTGATTCAGTGGTAATTTTTCGGTGGCGAGCACTTGTCCTAGTTGTTTGGAAAATTGCTCTAGCTGTGAAACCACTTCCTTTTTGTTGGTAGCCAGAGTGGATAGTGCAATCGGATCGGTTTTTCGTTTGAGTTGTTCGAATTCCGAGGTAAGCAGTTCGAACAACTTTTGCGTGAATTTGAAGCCGTTGCTGAGTAATTTTTCTGTGATTGGAAAGGTTTTTTCTATCATTGGCTTATGTCGTATTTGGAAGTTTAAGATCCAGCTGCATCAATTTTTTGGCGGTACGTTCCGGACTGATCTGGTAATCGCCTGATTGTAATGCTGCTTTTATATTGGTCACTCGGCGATCATCAACTATAGGCGTAGATGAATCCAGATTCGAGGGATTGTTAATGCCGTTTGTGAGGACGACTGTATCCTCTCCAGAAATCGAACCGGGAGTAGCGGATTTAGTATCAACCGTGCTTTTCGTCGTAGACTTGGTCTGCGACACGGAAGCGGGCGCGTTGCCAGCGTTAACGGGTTGAATGGCCATGACGGAATTCCTGTAAAGATTTTGCGTAACTCTGATAGCGGCATCATTGTTCCATCCTTTAATCTGTTTTTAGAAATAGACTGTTACTACGCCGGATGTGACGACTGTGGCTTGTATCACGCGTTGCGATCTAATATTTTTTACACTGATTTTTTGGCCCTTAATGCCATTGCTCATCGCTATGCCTTTGGTAGCAATTAACAAACCCGGCTTGCCTGATTGAATGCTGACCTGATCGCCGCGATTAACCAAAGTCGGCTCGGCATAGTGATTGCTGTTCAATGCGGTGCCGGCCGCTAGGATCCGGGTGACTTGTTTGTTGATGACATCCTCGGGATTGATGGTATAGCCATGCTGTAATGTGGCTATATCGCGAATTTCGGTGGTCAAATACTCCGCCTTTATTCTGTCGTTTCTATTCAGCTGTTTTGTCAAAACTAAAACCTCTTTAAACGATTTGACTATCACGCCGGTGTAGATAGTCCAGCCATTGGTGCCGGTGCAGCGGATGCCAACCGTGTTGCGTCCCGGTTTGATTTCGCCGGATTGCGCGAAAACCTCCAGATTTCTGTCGCACGCGGGCAGTTGCAGGCGATCATCGAGTGGTGTGCTGGTAATTTGATACTGGCCATCGGATGCAAGCGAAGATCGGGCAAAATCGAGCGCCGCATCCTGCATGCTCTGCAGCGATTGAGTCGGTGACGCGACGCAGAAGCGGCTGGCAACTAGCAGCAAGCAAAATAATTTGATGGTTTTCATGATGGCTGTCGAATTATTGACTTTGTATAGACCAAAGCACGACACATGCCAGAAATTTAACACGGGAATAAATCCAGTTAGGCGTGGTAAAGTCGCTATAATTATTTTCATCATATATAGGGGGGCTTATGGCTGGAGTCTTAGAAGGCGTTGACCAGCGGACCAAATTGGCTGGCCACAATCGCTTCGAATTACTGCTATTTAAACTGGCGAGTCGCCAACGCTTCGGGATTAACGTGTTTAAGGTGCAGGAAGTGATTCAATGCCCGCCACTGACTCAGATCCCCAATTCGCATTATGTCATTCGCGGGGTTGCGCATTTACGCGGCAAGACCATCCCTGTATTGGATTTATCCATGGCGATCGGTCTGCGGCCCTTGTCGAAAGAAGAGGGTGGCTATGTCATCGTGACCGAATATAACCGTTCGATCCAAGGTTTTTTGGTCGGCTCGGTCGATCGCATCATCAATATTGGTTGGGAACAGGTAAAAGCGCCGCCCACCGGCGCGGGGCGAGAAAGCTACTTGACCGCAGTCACCGAAGTCGATGGCGAGTTAATCGAGGTGATAGACGTCGAGAAGGTCATGAAGGAAGTCATAGGCGGGCGCGAAGAAGCCGCCGAGGAATCCATCGATAGCGAGCTTTTGGGTAAGCACGATCGGGTTTTAATCGTCGACGATTCTTCAGTTGCCCGCAATCAGATCAAGCGGGTGTGCGAGCAAATCGGACTCGAGCACACCATGTTGAAGGATGGATTGGAAGCTTGGGAACATTTGTCTCAATTGGTGGCGGACGGGGTTAATATCCAGGACAGGTACGCCATGATCATTTCCGATGTAGAAATGCCGAGAATGGACGGTTATACCTTGGCAAGCAAGATCAAAGCCGATCCGGCGATGCGCGACATTTATGTGATTCTGCATACCTCCTTAAGCGGCGTATTTAATACCGCAATGGTGCAAAAAGTCGGGGCAAACGAGTTTTTGGCAAAGTTTGATCCCGATTCCTTGTTGAACGCCATTCAAAAGCGCTTGAAGACGCATCATTCCTCGGAATAAGCTGTGGCTGTTGGCGCCGGGCGAAAATTGACCAGGGGGGCGGAGCCGGTTTTTGGAGTCGCCAGCTGTGGATAAGTGTAAAGGAAACGGATGACGAGAGGTAGTCGACTATCCGTTTCCACGCTGACTTTTTAGAATGGATTCTCCTCGTACAAACTATCCCCCGGGGTGGGGGAGGCTACGTTTACCCTTCTTCCCGATGGCAGGAATAACCGTCATACAGCGCGTAAGT
>JAQTYP010000227.1 GCA_028688235.1 Methylomonas sp. | reverse complement strand
TTTTGGGCTCGACGGGTTAGCCTTTGGCATTACATCCGTATTGTGCTGGTAAGGCCATAAAAGCCCGCAATTATAGCAAACGCAAGGAAGTCTGGTCAGGCAAAAATCTCCTCGAAAAAGTTTTTCATCACCAGCCAGGAACGCCTGTCGGCCGTCACTTGATAGACCGTGCCAAAGTCCGGATCGTTGGCAAGCGGGTTGGTAAAAGCATGCATGGTGTGGCCGTAAGTATGTAATTGCCAATCCGCCCCAGCCAAGGTCAACTCGTTTTCCAGCGCCAACACCTGTTCGGGCGGCACCATCGGATCATCATGGCCGTGCAGCACCAATACCCTGGCCTTGATTTGAGGATGGGGCAGATTGTCTGGCGGCACTAACAAACCGTGAAAGGAAATCACGCCGCCGATATCCACGCCGGTACGCGCCAGATCCAGGGCGCATAAACCGCCGAAACAAAAACCCATCGCGGCGATCTTGCCGTTATCGGCCCACGGCATCAACTTAACGGTCGCCAAAGCCGCAAGCAGGCGCCTTTGCAACTTGGCCCTATCCTGCATATAGGGCGCCATCAATTCGGCATTTTCCTCGCGCGAATTGCCTAGTATCCCTTTACCGTAGGTATCCGCAGCGAAGGCCAGATAACCCAATTCAGCCAGCCTTATGGCCTTGCCGGCCACGAATTCGTCCCGCCCCGCCCAGGCGTGATGGATCATTACCACTGGCCTGATGCCTTCGATCGCATCGTCGTAGGCAAAAAAACCTTCCAGCAGCGTTTCGCCGTCCAGATAATCGACGGTATTGGATACAATAGCCATGCCCTTCCCTCATCAAATCGTTAACACGCCTTCCCGGCGCAAAGTCTCGATAAAGCCAGCAGAAGCGGCTTCCACCATGTCCAGCACGCGCTCGAACCCATAGGCGCCGCCATAATAAGGATCCGGTACCTCGCGCTGATTCAAATGCGGCGCATATTCCAGAAAATGCCGAATCTTGTGCTTGTGATCGTCGGGACACGCCTGATACATGATCGCGTGATTGTCATCATCCATCACCAGAATATAATCAAACTCTTCGAAGTCTTGCGGACGCACCTTCCTTGCCTTAAGGTGCTTCAATTCGACCCCGCGTTCTCGTGCCGCTTTTTGCGCTCGCAAATCCGGCGCATCACCTATGTGATAAGCGTGAGTCCCTGCCGAATCGACATCGAAGACCTCCAGCAAATCATGAGCGCCCAACATGGCACTGAAAACGCCCTCGGCCGTAGGCGAACGGCAGATATTACCCATGCAAACAAACAAAACCTTGATTTTATTCATACTTTCATACAGTTACAAAAACCACAACCCAAACATCATGACCCTGAAAGCTAAAACCAGGCTTACGTGGTAATTTTGGGGAAGAAATCGACATCATAGCCGCATTATATTGCATGCCACGCGCTACTGAAAATTTTAGGCGGCAGGCCAGCAATTATAAATTTAGCCCTGCACATGGACGCCTCCCCAATTGCAAACCATGATCGTTCTTTCCATCGCAGATCGAAATTGCGTCAAGTATTTTGCCCTTTGGTAAAGATGTTTATTGAACCTTCGGAGCCCTGAAGCTATCCGCGCGCCTTTGTCTCTCGGTAGGGTATATCGACAAAAAACCCACGGATCGAGACAAGAGCGATGGCAAAATTCACCTATTGGTGGATCAGGAGGGAATGCCTTGCGGAGTTGAGGGCACCAATGTCCCCGGGCAGCCGGTTAGTAACGACCATCATCGAATGTAGCGCCTCGCCCGCTCCGAAAATCAAGCCAAGGGAATCGGCAACGCTTATCACTCACTCAAACAAGTTATTTAATATATAAATCAAATGCTTGCGCCATTTATTCAATTTCGAAAATATAGTTTTAAGCGCATAAGCGCAAATATGTCTTTGGCATTTCACATTTCGGTTTATCGATAACCCTGAACCTAGCCCTCTCCCGCTGGGAGAGGGAATAAAGGCGCCGAAATTTGAATTTTGAATTCACGAGCGACTATTTCTGTGTTGCTCCTGTTAGACGAAAATCCATGGCATTGCTGGTGATAGGCAATAATTGCATTTCCACTTCCCACAAACTGGTTCCGCCTAGTGCGTTGGGTACGCTAACGTAAGGAATTTTCAATTTTCCGTCCGATGTATATGTGGCCGCGCAATTTTGCGGAACTGACGAAATTGGGTTGAATTGATCGCGATATTCCCAACTGATGATGTCGTGATCGCCCCAATCGGCGCCTGTTCCGGATGTGAAGCCAACATACGCATTTTGTACGTTACCCAGAAGGGCGGGAATATCGATTTGTTTACTGAGGGTGGGAGTATTCGGGCGAATACCCGTTTGATTAACTCTAACCTCTAATGTTGATCCGTTGTAATCAACCCAGGCATACCAAATATTACCGTCATCGAAATCCGGCGTAATCGATATGACATCGCTTTGGTCGGTGGCATGAACAACACTGCCGCCACTGACAATACCTAAATGATTAGAGCTTGGGTCTTGATTGCTGGCGTTACACCATGAATCGAATTCCACTCCAACGCTGTTATCGATGCCGGCGTACCCGATTCCTTGTCCACCGCCTCCAATACTATCGCTCACGGATTGAATGACAAACACCAAACCATCCGCACCCGCTTGAGTGTTGCAATCGAAAATAGTGCCTCCGGGATTGGTGATGCGAAACTTGAAAAAACTGCTGAAGTCACTGGCATTAACGGTTTGGTAGCTAAACGCGCTACCGGATTGGCTTGATTGCGCCGGCGTCAACCTGAGTACGTTTCCATCGATGGTATTGACAACTTTAGCCGACCCGTTAAGCGTCAATACAGTAGTGTCGGAAAAATCGTTGAAAATGGCATCTACAGTTGCCGATGCGCTACCGGCAAGCATTAGATTCAATCCGAGAAGGGGTATAACTGATGTCAAGGTTCGTTTAAACATAAACACCTCCAAAAGTTTAGGGGGCGGATTACCCCCCTCGCAAATAGTAGTTCATATAAAGGGAACCGCAACGACAAGGGGATAAATAAGTCAGCCCGCATCAAATTTCGGTTTGTTGATACCCTCCCCAACCCTCTCGACAATAGCGCCTCATTGCCCTGCTACCTATGTCCCGGTAGAGGTTGTCGTAAAAGGTTGGACTTCATTAGATTCAGCCCCACCTACCTTTTGCAACAGCCTCCAGGGTGGCTACATTCTTTAGAAATACGCACCTTGGTCTATTGCGGCCGTGTCGGCGATTAAGCGGTAGTCGTAAAAGACAGGTTATTTCGGGCTATTTTGTTCTTCGAGCTTACTGTTAACCAAATCCATGATGTCGGCGACGGTATGCGTTTTTTCTGCTTCTTCCTCGGATATTTTAATGCCGAATTTGTTTTCCAGTGCACAGACGATTTCCCTGTCGGCCATGGAGTCGAAGTCCCAAAAGAAACTCAGATTTTTCGAAAAATCGTCATCTTCTCGTAAACGCGATAAGTCCGCCGATAAGTGCTCTTCGAGGATGCTGCAAATGCCGTCCACAACGTAGAAGGGAATGCCTTTGCCTTTAAAATAACGCAGATAGAACTCGAGCGGCTCCAGCGGAATGCGTCCGGCAAAAACGGCTTCGATCTGATTCATGCGTCGTTTGTACCGCAGATAATTGGTAACGGCTATCAAAAGCGCTGCAGTGACAATAAAAATTAAATAGCTCATTTACCGGCCTTTAAATACAAAAGATATCGGGACAGCGAGGCGAGCGACAAATTCAATGCTAACGACCTGCAATATACATCAACTTCGATCTAGCGTTTTTAACATCTTTCTGCTATCCATTCAGTGTACGTATCCAAGCCAAATCGAAACCAATATTGGCTTCGAGGTTGCCCGCAATCAAACGTTACAAATAACTTACCCCTTTGAAAAAGGGGGTAATCGTACGATTCGGCACAATCCGAATTCCGGAAAGTTATTTCTGACGGAAGTCTAAGCCGGCCTTGCCGAATAGTACCTCTTGCAGGGCTAAGCCGCGCTTCGCTTAGTTTTTTACAGCTCGCGAGTGGCACTAAAGCTGATGTCCGGCCAACGTTCCTCGGTCAGTTGTAGGTTGACCCGGCTGGTCGCCAAATACACGAGATAGCCACCACCGTCTTCGGCCAGATTTTCGAAGGCCTTGTTTTTGAACTCTTCCAGTTTGGCGGGATTCTTCGAGCTGACCCAGCGCACGGTATTGATCGGCGACGCGTCGTAGACGCATTCGACGTTGTATTCGTGCTTCAAACGGTGGGCGGTGACGTCGAACTGCAAGATGCCGACTGCGCCCAGAATCAAATCGTTGTTTTTCAACGGTTTGAACAGCTGGGTTGCGCCTTCCTCGGTCAATTGCACCAAGCCTTTTTGCAGCGCCTTGGCACGCAATGGGTCCTTCAACACTACGCGGCGGAACAATTCCGGCGCGAAGTAAGGGATGCCGCCGAATTTTAGGTTTTCACCCTGGGTGAAGGTATCGCCGACCTGAATGGTGCCGTGGTTGTGCAGGCCAATGATGTCGCCGGGATAGGCTTCCTCGACGTTCTTGCGGCTGTCGGCCTGAAAGGTGATCGCGTTGGCGACCTGAATAGCCTTGCCGATGCGCACGTGGTGCATCTTCATGCCCTTGTCGAACTTGCCGGAGCTGATGCGCATGAAGGCGACGCGGTCGCGGTGGGCCGGGTCCATGTTGGCCTGGATTTTGAACACGAAACCGGTGAATTTATCTTCGCTCGGCTCCACCAAGCGTTGCTCGGCCTGACGCGGACGCGGCGGCGGCGCGTATTCAGCAAAAGCATCCAGCAACTCGACGATGCCGAAATTGTTGATCGCCGAGCCGAAAAACACCGGCGTCTGTTCGCCGCGCAGATATTTGGCGTGGTCGAACTCGTGGCTTGCGCCCTTGACCAAGTCGATTTCCTCGCGCAACTCCTCGGCTTGCAAGCCCAGCAATTCATCCAGATGCGGATTGTTCAAGCCCTTGATCAACGTGGAGTCGGCGATTTTACCGCCGTGCTGCGGGTTGAACAGCAGAATCTCGTCCTTGTATAGCTGATATACGCCCTTGAAGCGCTTGCCCATGCCGATGGGCCAGGTCATCGGCGCGCATTCGATCTTCAGCACGCTTTCCACTTCATCGAGCAATTCGATCGGTTCGCGGCCCTCGCGGTCCAACTTATTGATAAAGGTCAAGATCGGCGTATCGCGCAAGCGGCAGACCTCCATCAGTTTGATGGTCCTGTCCTCGACGCCCTTGGCAACGTCGATTACCATCAACGCCGAGTCGACGGCGGTCAGCGTGCGGTAGGTATCCTCGGAAAAATCTTCATGGCCCGGTGTATCGAGCAGGTTGACGATCGCGCCCTTATGCTCGAACTGCATCACCGACGTGGTGACCGAGATACCCCGCTCCTTCTCCATTTCCATCCAGTCGGAGGTGGCATGGCGCGCCGCCTTGCGGCCCTTGACCGAACCAGCCAATTGAATCGCGCCGCCGAACAGCAGCAGTTTTTCGGTGATGGTGGTTTTGCCGGCGTCAGGGTGGGAGATGATGGCAAAAGTGCGTCGTCGCTTATATTCTGGGGCTTCCATTGATTGCTTTGTTTGGATTTGCATAATTGTGTACATAGGTATGTACACAAAATTAAAAGTACACTTCCGACAATGCGATAGGTGTTGCCGGAAATATTGGAATTATATCGTAGATTCTTCCCAGGCGATGACGTCCTCTAGTTCCCGGGTGCGATTCAAACTGAGGCGTAATAAAAAATGAAACGCTGCGCGAAGCCGATTTAAAGTCGGGCCTCGGCCCGACAGCCGAGTTTCTTTCTTTTGCGCGGCCTCGGCAACTGCTCCATGCGTTGCTCTACCTCGTGCATCCCTGCAGTCGAAGAGAAAGAAACCAAAGGGCCGCCCCAATACCGCCTGATTCCAGCGCTTTTACGAAAACCATCCAGGGTTTTCGCCCTGCGGGCCAGCCTATCGGCTCTTCGATGCTCGGGGCGGTATAAGGGGAGAACACCCTGCCTTCGGCAGTTTTTTGCTTCGCATTTTTACGAAACATCTGGCTCCCCCAAGTAATTTTCGCCTCAGTTTGAATCGTACCCCTAGTACCCACCTTTCTAT
>JAQTYP010000226.1 GCA_028688235.1 Methylomonas sp. | reverse complement strand
AGTAATTCGCCCGCTGGCCTGTGAGCTTTCTCAACACGGCCAAGGCGTTTTCGTAACGGCGACAGGCTTCCGCATGGTCGCCGACCAGGAAGGTCATCATCGCTTCTATCGCCAGCATTTCCGGCTGTTCAACGCCGACCAACATCGCGGCGACTTCGTCCCATTCCCCGCGTAATACCTTTAACTCCAGGTACCAGCGATTGAAAGCAGGATTACTGCGATCCTCGCCATTCTGCAATTGCTGCAGAAAGAAGGCGTCCAATTCCGGCTGGCGATACAAAAAAACCAGCTGATGCAAGGCGGCATATCCAGCCAACTCCTTTAATATCAAGGAATGGTGCTGTTGAAACCACTCGACATCACTGGGATTGAGAAACCAGGACGCGTACAGGTCGATATGGCTGGGCAAATTGCCCGGATAACGCCCTCCCATATCCAGACAGGACTGCATTTTTTGATAATCGCCGCGGTAAAACTGAATGCGCGCCTCGCGTATGCAGTCCTCCGAAGTGTTATAGCGATAATAACCGATGCCGGCCGGATTCAACGCCAGCACCTGGGCCGCGTACATTTCGAATTCCTGATCCGTTACCAATTTCCGGGTAATGACTTCGATCAAACCACGCGCACAACGAATACCGCCCGGTCGGGCGTTCTCGTCCAGCAGACCAGTTGCGATCAAGGGCCGCAAACGCGCCTTGACCGTCTCCGATTTCAACACCCGATTGCCTTCCTTGATGCCAAGACCCGCCAAGCCCTTAGCGATATTGGTCAAGGAACAATAGCCATGGTAAACGGCCAGTAGATTGACGACGGTTTGCAGATCGGCGGGCAGTGCGTTGTAAGCCTTAAGCAACTTGCTTCGTTGAGTTTGATTCATGCGATGGAGGTTAATGATACTGACAAAATTAAATAGAAGGGTTATCCGGCGTATACCGCAATCAGCATTGAGGTAATTTCCATTGATTCATTGTTGAGGCGATATTAGGCGCCATCGTGCCAATGCCCGTAACGGTTTGAAGCGAATTCGCCCCACCATCGAAAATAGGGAACTTGTTTGCTATCCGCATCCTTACATCGGTTTGCCGCCCCGGTTTTTCCGCTCCGCTTATCGTTTAAGTAGTGATCCAAAGCCGGCCACTATGAGAGAATTTTGGCGTCTTCCGTGAACGAAATGATTTTTTCAGGATAAAAGCCCGCATTCCGCGGGCTTTCGGACCAGGCCTGACCGCTTATAGCTTGGCCAACACTTGGGCAACGGTTTCGCCCATCGCCGATGGGGTTGGCGCAATCGTAACGCCCAACTCTTTCAGCATTTCGACTTTTTCCGCCGCCGACTCGCCGCTGGAGGAAATGATCGCCCCGGCGTGCCCCATACGGCGGCCTTTGGGCGCCGTCAACCCGGCGATATAAGCCACGACCGGCTTGCTCATGTGTTCCTTGGCGAATAGGCCGGCTTCGACTTCTTGCGGGCCGCCGATTTCGCCTATCATCAGCACCACCTTGGTCTCGGGGTCTTGTTCGAACTTTTCGAAAATGTCGCGGTGCGAACTGCCGTTGATAGGGTCGCCGCCTATACCCACCGAGGTCGAAATGCCTATCCCCAACCGCTTCATCTGATCCGCGGCTTCGTAGCCCAGGGTGCCGGAACGGCCGACGATGCCGACGATGCCAGGAATGTAGATATGGCCCGGCATGATGCCCAGCATGGATTTGCCGGGGCTGATGGTGCCGGCGCAGTTGGGGCCGGTCAGCACCATGCGTTTTTCCTTGGGGAAGCGGCTCAGGAAGATTTTCACCTTCATCATATCCTGGGTCGGAATACCGTCGGTGATCGCCACGCAATATTTGATGCCGGCTTCAGCCGCTTCCATGATCGAGTCGGCCGCATAAGCGGGCGGTACGAACACGATGCTGGCTTCGGCACCGGCTTGTTCGACGGCTTCCTTGACGGTGTTGAACACCGGCCTATCCAGATGTTTCTGGCCGCCCTTGCCCGGCGTTGTGCCGCCGACCACATTGGAGCCGTAGTTGATCATGTCCTGGGCGTGGAAACTACCGATTTTGCCGGTAAAGCCTTGAACGATGATGCGAGTGGATTTATCGATAAAAATTGACATGTGTTTTCCTTATCCTTGCGCCGCCACAACTTGATTACGTGCTTGCACCGCCTTATCGGCGGCTTCCGCCAGGGTATCGGCGGTGATGATGGGCAAACCGCTGTCTTCGATGATTTTGCGGCCTTGCTCGACGTTGGTGCCGGACAAACGTACCACCAGGGGCACTTTCATATCGATGTTCTTGACGGCTTGCACCACGCCCTCGGCAATCCAGTCGCAACGGTTGATACCGGCGAAGATGTTGACCAGCATGGCCTTGACGTTTTTGTCGGCCAGTACCATGCGGAAGGCTTTTTCGGTACGTTCGGGCGACGCGCCACCACCCACGTCCAGGAAGTTGGCCGGCTCGCCGCCCGCCAGCTTGATCATATCCATCGTTGCCATCGCCAAGCCGGCGCCGTTGATCATGCAACCGATATCGCCGTCCAATCCGACATAGCTGAGGCCTCTGTCGGCGGCCGCCATTTCGCGCGGGTCTTCCTGAGTCTTGTCGCGCAGCTCGGAAATATTTTGCCGGCGGAACAGCGCGTTGTCGTCGAAGCCCATCTTGGCATCCAGAGCCACCAATTCGCCGTGGCCTGTTATGACCAGCGGGTTGATTTCGACCATGTTGGCGTCCAGATCGCGCATCGCCCGGTAGCAGCCTTGAATCAGTTTTACCGCGTGCTGGATTTGATCGACCTCGACACCCAATGCGAAAGCCATTTCCCGGGCCTGGAAATCTTGCAGGCCGACGGCAGGTTCGATGTAGATCTTTTTGATGGCATCGGGATTGGTTTCGGCCAGCTCCTCGATTTCCATGCCGCCTTGCGCGGAACCGACCATGACGATACGCTCGCGGGCGCGGTCGATCAGCAAGCTGAAATACAGTTCCTTGGCGATCTCGGTGCCGGCTTCCACATAAAGGCGTAGACATTGCTTGCCGGCGGGACCTGTCTGATGAGTAACCAGACGTTTACCCAGCAGCGCATCGGCGGCGGCCCGGACTTCGTCGTGGGTTTTGCAGACTTTGATGCCGCCGGCCTTGCCGCGGGCACCGGAATGAATTTGGGCTTTGACTACCCAGACGTGGCCACCGATTTCGCGCGACCGCTGCACGGCATCTTCGGGGCTATACGCCAGACCGCCTTCGGCGATTTTCACGCCATATTCGGCCAGCAGTTGCTTTGCTTGGTACTCATGAATGTCCATGAAATCTCTCTTGAGTCATAAAAAATAGGTTTAGTAAATTTCTGAAAAAGACCCGTTTCAACGGCATCAAAAACGACGACTATAAATACGCAAATGCCGGCGTCTATCGCCTCCGCGCTTTTCCCTGGCCATATGTTTGTATCGACCATCTTCCCGTCTGTCGTTATGCCAATTACGCACGACATATTCGGCCACCCTAAACCGCACATCGAAATAGCTGCGACCATTCAGAATTCGGATGACGCGCTTGGCGACCGCCTCGGGCTCGATCAGCGCCACACAGTGATATTCGATGATCATGCCCATACGGGACTCGGCTTGTATCATTTCCACGTCGACCACCTTTCCGTTGCCGGACCAAAAGGTATCGGCAACGGTGGTTTTCAGCAGCTCTTCCAATTGCCGCTTCGACAGCTGCTGTGGAATATTTTTAATGATGACAAACACGTCGAAGACAACTAGATAAAAAGCCGCTCATTTTCGAGTGCCTTGTGGATTAACGGGACTTAGCGGCGATCGCATCGGCCATGCGCACGATATTGTTGGCCATGCGCTCTGAGGCGGCGTCGATCAATCGACCGTCCAATGCCGCCGCACCCTTGCCTTGGGCTGCGGCTTCCTTCAGCGCCTCCAATATGCGTTTGGCTTTTTCGACTTCGGCAGCCGGCGGCGTGAAGACTTCGTTGGCCAATGCGATTTGCGACGGATGTATCGCCCATTTGCCCTCGCAACCCAACGCGGCGGCACGGCGAGCACCGGCTTTGTAGCCTTCCGGATCCTTGATGTCGCCGAAGGGGCCGTCGATAGGACGCAGACCGTAGGCGCGGCAAGCCACCGTCATGCGACTGATTGCAAAATGCCATTGATCACCCGGATAATCCGGATTCAGGCCGCCGATGTTGACGGTCCGGGCGCGGTTGCTAGCCGCGTAATCGGCCACGCCGAAATGCAAGGCTTCCAGACGGCCACCAATAGCGCCTTGTTTGGCGATGTCTTCGACGTTGGCCATGCCCAGCGCGGTTTCGATCAAGGCTTCGATGCCGATCTTGTTTTTCAGGCCTTGCTGCATTTCCAATTGATTCAGCATGGCTTCCACCATATAAACATCGCCATAGACGCCGACTTTGGGAATCAGCAAGGTTTTGATCTTGGCACCGGCCTGTTCGACCAGATCGACCACATCGCGCACCATGTATTGGGTATCCAAACCGTTGATGCGCACGGACAGCGTCACGCCGTGACCTTCCCAATCCAGGTCGTTGATGGCCTGGATGACGTTTTTGCGCGCCTGCACCTTGTCGTCCGGCGCCACGGCATCTTCCAGATCCAGAAACACATAATCCACACCGCTGCTCAAGGCTTTTTCGAACATTTCAGGACTAGAACCCGGCACCGCCAATTCGCAGCGTTGTACGCGAGGGGTATTGGCAACGTATAAAGTGTGACTCATGAATCTCGTTTCCTAATGGCTGACGCTCGGCTGAAGAAAATCTCAAACCCGCACTGGATGAAAACGAACCATTTTACTTTTAGCGCCGACAATGTCAAATGATGCAGCCCCATGGTTTTTAACCGCTTTCCGGAATACCGGCCGTCAAACGACTTGCCGAAATCGTCCAAATATGACACCATCCCGCGATTTTTAGCAGACACAATCAACAAGGAGACACCTGATGGCGGGTCGCAATCACTTATTTGTTCCAGGTCCAACCAATTCCCCGCACGAAGTGCTGAGCGCCATGCATGTAGCCATGGAAGACCACCGTTCGCCGATCTTCCCCAAGCTATTGAGCCCTATCCTGGAAGACCTGAAAAAGATCTTCCGCACCGAAGCCGGGCAATGTTTCACCTTTCCGGCCACCGGCACCGCCGGCTGGGAAGTCGCGCTGACCAACTGTTTGAATCAAGGCGACAAGGTCCTGATTTACCGTTTCGGCCAATTTGGCCATCTGTGGGCGGAAGCCGCCAGAAAACTGGGCTTCGACGTCGAGATTCATCAAGTCGAATGGGGTAAAGGCATACCCTTGGACCATCTGGAAGCCCGCCTCAAAGAAGACAGCGCCCACGCCATCAAAGCGGTCCTGGCGACTCATAACGAAACCTCGACCGGCGTCACCAGCGACATCCCCGGCGTGCGTAAGGCCATGAATGCGGCAAACCACCCTGCACTGCTGTTCGTCGACGGCGTCAGCTCCATCGCCAGCATAGACTTTCGCATGGACGAATGGGGCGTGGACGGGGCAATCAGCGGCTCGCAAAAAGGCTTTATGCTACCGGCGGGTCTGGCGATCTTGTGTTTCAGCCCCAAAGCCCTGGCCGCTACCGAAAACAGCACCTTTCCGCGTTCTTTCTTTTCACTGAAGGACATGGCCGCGTCCAACAAGGACGGTTATACCCCTTACACGCCATCCACTCCGATGTTGCACGGCTTGCGTAAGGCACTGGATTTATTGCTGGAAGAAGGCATGGAAAACGTCTACGCACGCCACCACCGCCTGGGTGAAGGCGTGCGCCGCGCCGTAGCGGCCTGGGGCCTTAAAACCTGCGCCCAAGAGGGCTGGGCATCGGACACCGTCACTGCTGTGGTAGTACCCGCCGACAAGGATGCCCGCGACGTGATCGCCACCGCCTACGAAAATACAACATCTCGCTGGGCGCCGGCCTGACCGAAGTATCGGGCAAAGTATTCCGCATAGGCCACATAGGCGACATGAACGACGTGTCCTTGCTGGGCGCCATTGCCGGCGTAGAAATGGCGATGCTGGACCACGGCTTCGACATCAAAGCCGGCAGCGGCGTCGGTGCAGCCGTCGAATATTATCGGTCCAGCGCCAAATAACGGCGGCGCATCGACGCCAACCCTCTAAAGAATAGGGCTT
>JAQTYP010000225.1 GCA_028688235.1 Methylomonas sp. | reverse complement strand
CGCGATGAATATCAACGGCAGAAATAGCTTGGCCTGTACCAAAGCCATAGCCGAATACAAAGGCACCATTAAAATTTTTCCGTTACCGCATCTGGCCGTCGTCAAAGACCTGGTCGCGGATATGAGTCATTTCTTCGATCAATATCAGGCTATCAAGCCTTGGTTGACTAGCGATAGCGATGTGCCTGACCATGGCGAACGTCTGCAAAGCCGCGACCAGCGGGCCAAGCTCGACGGCCTGTACGAATGCGTGCTGTGCGCCTGTTGTTCGACCAGTTGTCCAAGTTACTGGTGGAACGGCGATCAGTATCTGGGGCCGGCAATTTTGCTGCAAGCCTATCGCTGGCTGGCGGACAGCCGCGATACGGCCGATGACGAGCGCCTGGCCGAGTTGAACGACGCCTTCAAGCTATACCGCTGCCATACCATCATGAATTGCACCGATACCTGTCCCAAAGGCCTGAATCCGGCCCAGGCCATCGCCGAGATCAAAAAATTACTGGTTCAGCGTAATTATCCATGAGCGATCTGAATAAGCTGCGCTGGCGCTGCCGGCGTGGAACTGTAGAACTGGATTTATTGTTGAGCCGCTATTTGGATCAGTGTTATGCGAGGTCGGAACCGGAACAAAAAAGAGCTTTCGTGCAATTGCTGGAACTGGAAGACGGCCAATTATTGGCTTATTTGCTAGGCGAGAGCCGTTGCCAAGATACCAAGCTGGTGCCACTGATAGCGCAAATCAAGGTCTTGCCCGTGGTATAGATCTCATTCCTTGCGGCGACAAGTCGCTGCCTAAGCTATTCAGCGTTTTCCCGAATTCGAGAGTTTTCTATATTTCGTGAACGAAATGATATTTCCAGGGTGATGTAGTGCGTGTCATGCGACGGTTTTTTACGTTACTCATGCTGTCGACGATTTTGCTTATCGGCTGTTTGAGCATGGTGTTGGTTGTTTCTCTGGCCGTCGAAGACGGGGAAATATCGCTATCGGGTTTGGCGGCCAAAGTCACTGTCAGTAGTGACGACTTCGGAGTACCGGCCGTCAGCGCCGAAAATCGTATCGATGCGTATCGCGCATTGGGTTATTTGCATGCCCGCGATCGTTTGTTTCAAATGGAATTGATGCGGCGCAAGAGCGCCGGGCGTTTGGCCGAATTGTTCGGCGTGTCTGCGCTAAAAACCGACAGGATGCAGCGTGCTTATCAATTATCGAAAACGGCTGCGGACATAGTCGGCGATTTGCCTACGGAGCAGCGCCGAGTTTTGCGAGCCTATGCCGAGGGCATCAACGCTTACCTTAAGCAAACCAGCGTCCTGCCTCCCGAGTTTCTGGCTCTGCGGCACCGGCCTGAATCTTGGCGAGAAGAAGACAGCCTATTGGTCATCTTGGGCATGTTTCAGAATCTGAACGGTCAGGAGCAAGACGAGCGCATGGTCAGCGTGATGGAAAAAGCCTTGCCTGCGGAGTTGGTGACTTTTTTAACGCCGGACACCGATATGTTTTCCAACGTATTGGTGGGCGGGACGGCGCCGAGGCGGTTCAGCAACAGTATTTCACCTGAGGTATTTGCGGCTTTACCGGCAGCGGATATGCCGGTTGCACTCAATAGCGTCGACGTGGAAAACATCGTTGCAGGCTCGAATAACTGGGTCGTAGCCGGCAGCAAAACTGCCGATGGCCGCGCCATCGTCGCTAACGACATGCACCTGGGGTTGGCGGTTCCCAATGTCTGGTACAGGGCGGATTTGCGTTACCAAGGCCGGCATCTATACGGCGTGACGTTGCCGGGTGTTCCGGGCGTGATCGTGGGAGGCAACGAGAATGTAGCCTGGGGCTTTACCAATGTGACCGCCGATTTAGTCGATTTGATCCGTTTGGAACTCAATCCCGACAATTCCGACGAATATAGAACCCCGCAAGGATGGGCGACATTCGGCGAACACCGGGAAATAATACATGTCAAAGATGGGCAAGATGTCGAGCTGACTTTAAAAGACACCGTTTGGGGGCCCGTTTCAGAACAAGCGTTGTTGGGACAACAGGTCGCCGTCAAATGGACGGCTCTGGAGAGAGGTGCCGTGGATTTGGGCTTGTTGGACATGGATCAGGTGGAAACGTCCGGGCAAGCCATCGAAGTGATGAATCGTAGCGGCGCCCCTCCGCAGAATGTGGTCATTGCAGACCGCGATGGTCATATCGCATGGACTTATATGGGGCGTTTTCCGCATCGAATCGGTTTCGACGGTTTAGTCAGTCGTTCCTGGGCCGATGGGCGTTCGAACTGGCAGGGCTTCATTCCTGAACAGGGTTTGCCGCGTTTGCTCGATCCTGCCGAAGGCTTTATCGTCACCGCCAATAACCGCACGTTGGGCAGCGAATATCCTTATTTGATCGGACACAACTGGGCTCTGGGCTACAGGGCTTACCGCATTGCCGAACGTTTGCGCGGCAAAAACAATCTGACGGAACAAGATTTGTTCGAGATTCAACTGGATACGCGCGGCGGGGTTTATGATTTTTATCGGCAATTGGCATTAGAAGAACTGCGGCAGCTCGAGGACAAAGATGGTCAACTCGAGGAAATCGAACAGGTACTCGCGGCGTGGGATGGCCATATGGGTAAAGACAGCATAGGCGCGGCTTTTTTAAGCGAATTCAGAAGCCGTTTGGCGGTTGGCGTATTTGCGAAAATCGTCGCCGCCTGTAAACGCTATGACCCCGGTTTTCGATATGCCTGGCGGGAAATGGAAACGCCGTTGCGATTGTTGTTGAATCAACGTCCGCAAGGTTTGCTGGCGGCCGAATATCGGGACGATTGGCGGCTGATGATCGTTCAGACGCTACGGCAAACCGCCGAAGAATTACATGCTGCATTCCCGAATCTGCCGTTAAACCAGCTGAAATGGAGTCAGGCCCACGTCGTCGAAGTGCAGCATCCTTTCAGCCGTGTATCTCCGATTTTGTCCAGGCTGCTGGATATGCCCAGTTTCGGCAGCGACGGTTGCGCCAGTATTTGCGTCAAAGTCATGGGGGCGGGCCATAGTGCCAGCGAACGCCTGGTGCTGTCGCCGTCGCACCTGGAAGATGCGATTTTCCATATGCCGGGCGGGCAGTCGGGGCACCCCTTGTCCCGACATTACCGCGATCAGCAAGCCTTTTGGCAACGCGGCATCGCCGCACCGCTGCAATCCGATAACGTTTTGCACACTTTATCTCTTGTTCCTGCCAATGACGAGCGATAAGCCCGCAATGAATACGGGAGGGCAAGGTGCAATGTAGAGTGAGGAATCAGCACGGGCTTTCAGTGTATCGCTTGTGCCTTCATAAAATCGACTCCTTGAGGGCAAAAAAGACGTTAGTGCAAAACCCGCGCCGCCGGCTTCCTTCGCTTCGTATAATGTATACATTGTTAAATTTTTAGCTTCCGCTTTTCCGGCTGGAAAAATCAACATGCACGCAACAAATATGCTTGCCGCTATTCCTGCTCGCTTTGAAACATTCTCCCAAGCCGACCGAACCGCGCCATGACTTCGGGCCATGGCCGCCGCTAATAACACCTCTCCAGGATCGATGCCTAGCAACTCAGCAATCTTCACGGCGTTTTCATCTGATATAGCCGCACGGCTTCTAATTTTCGTTATTACGGTCCTTTCTACGCCTATTGCTATTGCTGTTGCGTTGTCGCTGCCTGTTTTGATTTTGCATTCGTCTATGTAATTAACTACTGATTTCATTGTTCATTCCTCGCTTGAAATAATTTCACTATACGCTTGACGGTTTACGCTTTCTATGCTGAAATCCATTCACAGTGAATCGGTTTCACTATGTCAATTTCAACCCATGGAGCGCATGCCATGAACATTACAGAAGATCAAACTCAAGCCGCTTTTACTTCGATAGTCGAAGAATTCCGTTTATTATCCGCTCGTTTTCCTGGCTCTGAAGTCTGGTATCACAAGGCCATTGGCGGAGTCGAATCGTTGATATCTTTTTTTCGCGATCTTCCCGAACATGATCCAGAAGGCGAAATAGAGTGTCAGTTCAATGATGCTTTTGACGAAATTCAATCGATTTTTAAAGCGGTTTTTACTCAACAAATTTCCTCCGCTGTAGAGCGTGAGGCTTTTCCCAATTCCGTTAATGCCGTTCAATCGGTTGAGTCTGACCGTCTAGGCAGTAATGGCATTGACGAAGAGTCAGACTCAACCACAAATTCCGGCGACACATGCGCCGCCCCCCTTGCCGACGCGCCGGTCTTAGCTAATTCGCTCTCCAAATGCAAACAGGAATCGTCAAGCGATGAAGCAGGGCAGGGGGGCAACCATTGTCCTTTTTGTGGTTTTGATCGTGAGCCCGATTTTTCGTATTGCTCTATATGCAACCAATATTCTGACCCACTCGAACCGCAATCTATACAACGAGCAGAGCAGGGAAGCGGCTCCTTCGTTCCGTCTATTTATGACCGTTCTCAACCCGACGCCTATAACGAAGCCGCTAGAGCGATGGCCGACCGCCTTAGCGTAACGAAACACCAGAGTGATGAAAAATGATTTGCCTCTATTGCGACCAACATTTCGAATATGCCGGCACCGGTCGAGTTCCCGTTTATTGTTCCGGTAAATGTCGCCAAGCCATGCACCGTCTTAAATTGAACGGTTTTACGCGTAAGCGTCGCTCGAAGTCCATTCGTGTCGTTAACGCGTTATCGTTACACAATCGGTACTGGCGATTGTATCAACTGGATTGGACTTGATGACTCAAGTCACTTCAAAGCTTGGCGCAGGCATGACTTTTACACCATTGGAGGCAACTATCAATTATGTCGCTTCTAAATACCGCCCATACATTGAGGCGTTAGACGCTCAATTGAATTCCGAATACGGATTGCTCTTTATACCTTCCGCACCTCTGACCGAAGAACAGTGCGAAAAGCTGTTATTCGGTCGTCTTTTTGTCGGCGTCGATAAGCCCCTAAAAGATATGCCTTCGGAAAACAGACCCGAAGGCCCCTATTCCATGGTGTTACGCCGCCGCATAGCCACCGGATACGACTTCACGACCATTCAAACGCGTCCTGAATTGTCGCCTATGCGCTCCGCCCAGACTGATTTTGGCGTTGTGCGATTTGGTTTTATTCGTCACCACGTCCGTTCTATAACTCGCCGTTGGTTCCTCAATGATCGCGCCCGGCCTAACCTGTTTCCAGGTTCCCCGGTCGCCTTTTTGTTGTGTGCTTACGATGTTTTTTGATTGGCTGTCCTGCTATCAGGATTACGAATTCGATTTGCCGCTGATATCCGAATCAGGGTGGTGCTATATCGATTACACGTTGCCCGAAGGCGAACAGTATAAGAGCCCAAGACAGAACAAGCTCATGCACGAAGGCAGCTATTCAACAACTATCATGATTCACGTCAAGGGCCGCCGGCTTTATGTCAGCGGCAACCCTAGCCGCTACAACCGTTTAGACAATCTTTTCGGACTGGAAACACTGGATAAATGCGTAGGCGTTTATAACGGCATATTGGCAAGCCTCGGCCTTCCTGTATTGACCAAATGTACCAAGCTCGGCTTGATGGAACATCACCAAGAAAACGGCGCTATCAAACTCGTTCCTGTTGTCGATGGATGCGTTATCACCACGCTTCATATCACTACGAATATGTCTGTAGGTCCAGATTCTTGCATTGATACTTATATTCGAGCTGTTTCCGGTTTGCCTTATTTACATCGTAAAGGCCGATTACACCCTGACGGTAAAACCGCCGACTGGTTGAGCAATCAAGGCAACGCTCGCGATCTGTACGCCAGTATTTACGATAAAGCCTATGAAATGGAAAACGGTAAGGGTTGCACACTCCGCAAAGTCAAACGCACTTTTGGCGAACATTCCGAAGAATATCAGTATTATTTATCGCTATATCAATATTGCAAACAAAACGGCGTGGCTCGTTGTGAGCAAAAACTTAATTCGCCCTATCTAAAAAAGCACGGTTTACAATTTTACGGTTTATCCGATTATTCACATTTAAATAAAATACACAGCGAATTTCTAAACCTTGACCAAAAATTAAGGCTCTATGTGATTCATAGTGGGTATGCGATCCTATAGCAATGAACAGTGAAACCTTATTCAGCATGGCGTTAGGCCTGCAATCACCTTGGGAAGTCAGGGAAGTTACATTTGCCACTACCGAGT
>JAQTYP010000224.1 GCA_028688235.1 Methylomonas sp. | reverse complement strand
AGCTTTTTAGGATGTCGAGCCAGTGTCAAACGACCCAATTTCATAGCCCCCCTCTAGTCTAGCCCCAATCCTGCGCTAGACTATCTGCATCTTCGGCGATCGGGAGGGTGCTGTGAACGATTTGAAGCAAACGCCACTTTGTGAACTGCACCGGCAATTGGGTGCAAAAATGACCGCGTTCGCGGGCTATGCGCTGCCCGTGCAATATCCCAAGGGCATCATACACGAGCATCTTCATTGTAGAAGCCATGCCGGTTTTTTCGATATTTCCCATATGGGGCAATGCCATATCCTGGGTGAGCGGGCGGCGGAGGCGCTGGAAAGACTGACGCCCGGCGGCATCGTCGATTTGGCTGTAGGCCGGCAGAAGTACACGGTGCTGACCAATGAAGAAGGCGGCGTCATCGACGACATCATCGTAACCCGAAACGAAGAAGGCTTGAGCATGGTTGTCAATGCCGCATGCAAGGCCAAGGATTTCGCTTATCTTTGCGCGCGGCTATCCTTCGATTGTGAATTTTCTGCCTGCAACGATCTAGCCTTGCTGGCACTGCAAGGGCCGGAGGCTGTAACCGTTATCGAAAAATTTTCGAAAGACGCTGCGCGTTTGGCCTTTATGCAAGCCTGCCCGACTCAGCTCGGCGGTGTCGCTTGTACGATCAGCCGTTGCGGTTACACCGGCGAAGACGGATTCGAGATCTCGCTGCCGCAAACCGAAGCCGAATACGTCGGCCGATTGCTTTTGGCCGAGCCCGGCGTCGAAGCCATTGGTCTGGGGGCCCGCGATACGCTGCGTCTGGAAGCCGGACTTTGTTTATACGGTCACGAATTGAACGAAAACATTACACCTGTCGAAGCCGGATTGAAGTGGATATTCAAAAAAGGTCATAGCGATTTTCCGGGTGCCGATAAGGTCTTGCGGCAACTGCAGGGCGGCTGCGAAAGCATACGCGTCGGCTTGGCGGTCGAAGGCAGGATACCGGTCAGGGAAGGTGCGCAGATGTTGACCGAAGACGACGAGCCGGCCGGCTTCGTGACCAGCGGCGGTTTTTCGCCCAGCCTGAACCGGCCGGTGGCGATGGCCTCGATTCGGCGCGAATACGCCGCCATCGGCACACCGCTTTTCGCGTCTGTTCGCGGCAACCGTATCGCTGTCAGCGTTTGCCGTTTGCCTTTCGTCCCTCATCGTTATCACAGGTAAGCGCCATGACCTCTAATCGTCCCCGTCTGGAACAATTGGAAATGCGCGGCAGCTTCATTCCTAGGCATATCGGCCCCGACGAACGGCAAACCAAGGACATGCTGTCCGAGTTGGGCTTGAGCCGGCTGGAGGAACTGGTCGAAAAAGTCATCCCGACCAATATTTTGAATCACGAACCTTTGAAACTGACCGAAACCATCAGCGAAAGGGCGGTCATCAAATACCTGCGCAACATGCGCGAACGCAATAAAGTGTTGGTTTCGATGATAGGCATGGGCTATTACGACACTATCATGCCGTCGGTGATCAAACGCAACGTACTGGAAAATCCGGGTTGGTACACGGCTTATACGCCGTATCAGGCCGAAGTTAGCCAGGGGCGGCTGGAGGCCTTGTTGAATTTTCAGCAGATGATCGTCGATTTGACCGGCATGGAATTGGCCAATGCCTCGTTGTTGGACGAAGCCACCGCGGCGGCCGAAGCGATGACGATGTCGCGGCGGCTGGCGAAAAGTACCTCGAATACGGTATTGATAGACCGCGATTGCCATCCGCAAACCATCGCCGTGGTTAAAACCCGGGCGGCATCGTTGGGTTATGAAGTCGTGGTGACGGACCCATACATCGACCTGGAACGCCACGACTTTTTTGCATTGATTCTGCAGTATCCGGGTTCTAAAGGCGAAGTGCGCGATTTGTCGGAATGTGTGGCGATCGCGCACGCCAAACAGGCTTTGGCCACGGCTGCGTGCGATTTGTTGAGTCTGGTGCTGCTCGCGCCGCCGGCCGCCTTCGGTGTCGACATTGCGGTAGGCAGCGCCCAACGCTTCGGAGTACCTATGGGCTACGGCGGGCCGCATGCGGCGTTTTTCGCGACCCGAGACGAGTTCAAACGCTCGGTGCCGGGCCGGATCATAGGCGTGTCCAAAGACAGTCACGGCCATATAGCGTTGCGCATGGCCTTGCAAACCCGCGAACAACACATACGCCGCGACAAGGCGACCAGCAATATCTGTACCTCGCAGGTGTTGCTGGCGGTAATCGCCGGATTTTACGCGATCTATCACGGTGCCGACGGTTTGCGCCTGATCGCAGGCCGCGTGCACCGTTATGCGCAGATTCTGGCGGCCGGCATCGCCCATTATGGCCACGAAGTGGTCAGTTGCCGATATTTCGATACGCTGACGGTCAAAGTGCCGAATAGGGCCAAACGCATCGCGGCGCGGGCAGAGGAAGCCGGCATCAATTTTAGGGTCATAGACGCCGACCACGTCGGCATTTCGCTGGACGAAACCACCACCCGCGAACATCTGCGCAGTGTGTGGCAAGTATTTTCGGCGCCCGGTTACGAGATGCCGGATATCGCCGCGCTGGATAAAGCTGTCGGCGAATGCATTCCGCAGGCTTTACTGCGCAACGATGAGATTCTGCAGAATCCGGTGTTCAGCCTGTATCATTCCGAAACCGAGATGATGCGTTATATGCGTAAGTTGGCGCGGCGCGACATTGCACTGGACAGGGCGATGATACCCTTGGGTTCCTGTACGATGAAGTTGAACGCAGCGACCGAGATGCAGGCCATTTCGGTTTACGAGTTCAACGCGATGCATCCTTTCGTACCCCTGCATCAGGCCCAGGGTTACCAGCAATTGTTCGCCGAGTTGGAGGATATGCTGTGCGATTTGACCGGTTTCGACGCCTTTTCCTTGCAACCCAATGCCGGCTCGCAGGGCGAGTACACGGGCTTGTTGGTTATCAGGAAATACCATGAGGTCATGGGGCAGGGCCGGCGCGACGTCTGCCTGATACCGGCCTCGGCGCACGGCACCAATCCCGCCAGCGCAGTGTTGGCCGGTTTGAAGGTCGTCGTCGTGACTTGCGACGACGACGGCAACGTCAGCATAGTCGATTTGCGCGCCAAAGTCGGGCAATATCGGGATACGTTAGCGGCTTTGATGATTACTTACCCGTCTACGCACGGCGTCTACGAACAAGGCTTTCGCGACATTTGCGATATCGTGCATGCCGCGGGCGGCCAAGTCTATCTGGACGGGGCGAACTTCAATGCCTTGGTCGGTTTGTGCCGGCCCGGTCGCATCGGTGCCGATGTCGCGCATTTGAATCTGCACAAGACCTTTGCGATACCGCACGGCGGAGGCGGGCCTGGTATGGGGCCTATCGGCGTTTGCGCGCATCTGGCGCCCTATTTGCCGGAACATCCTGTCGTCGAAGGCGTCAATCCCGCCAAGGGCGAACACGGCACGGTCGGTAGCGTGGCGGCGGCGCCCTGGGGTTCCGCCAGCATCTTGACCATTTCCTGGGCCTATATCGCGATGATGGGCGCGGCCGGACTGAAAAAAGCCACGTTGACCGCAATCTTGAATGCCAATTACATTGCTGGGAGGCTGGCGCCGCATTATCCGATACTCTATACCGACGCCAACGGCTGGATAGCTCACGAATGCATTGTCGATTGCCGCGAATTCAGGAAAACCGCGAACATCACGGTCGAAGACATCGCCAAGCGCTTGATCGATTACGGCTTCCATGCGCCTACCGTATCGTTTCCGGTAGCCGACACGCTGATGATAGAGCCCACCGAAAGTGAGAATAAAACCGAGATAGACCGCTTTTGCGCGGCGATGATAGCGATTAGAACGGAAATCCGCGAGATAGAGCAGGGTTTGGCCGATAGGGAAAACAACGTGCTGCATCACGCTCCGCATACCCATCGTTTGCTGCTGGAGGAATGGATGCTGCCTTATAGCAGGCAGAAAGCCTTTTTTCCGGATAGTCATCAGCATGACGACAAGTATTGGCCGCCGGTCGGTCGCATAGACAACGTCTACGGCGACCGCCATGTGATGTGCAGTTGCCCGCTCGATTGGGGGGAAAGCCTTTGAATCGCACATCTAACAAACCTATCCCAATCTGACATTCGGGTACAATGCGAACTTTTATATCCCGGATCGCGATTGGTGAATATGCGCAAGCTATGGTCGGCTGAACGTTCTTTATGGTGGCTGCCGGTTTTGTCCGGCGTGTTAATCGGTACCAGTTATATCCCTTTTCCGCCTTGGGCCTCATTGTTTTGCTTTGTGCCGCTGTGGCTGTTTTGGCAGCGCCAGCAATCGTTAAAAAGCGTGCTATTCAGCGGCGTGTTGACCAGTTTTATCTACACCTTGATAGGCTTCAACTGGGTCACGCATACCTTGCACGAATTCGCCCATGTGAATTGGTTTCTGGCCGGCATAGGCATGTTGTTGTTTGCGTTGCTCGGCCATCTTTTCGTGCCAGTCGCCGGAATGTTGTGGTTTTGGAGCCGTAAACTTTTCGCGCCCAAGGCCAGGGTTTCGTTTGGATTGATGGCCGTGTTGACGGCCTTGGCCGAACTTTATATGCCCATGTTGTTTAAATGGAATTTCGGCTACAGCTGGTACGGCGCCGGCCTGCCGATTTATCAATGGGCCGAGATCATAGGCTTTTCCGGTTTGAGCATACTGACGATATTGACGAATCTGTTGATATTGCTGGCCTGGCAGGCGAGGGCGCGAATGTCGGGCAAATTGGGTTTCGCCGCGGTGCTGTTGGTTTTCGTTGGCTTCAATGTCGGCGGTATCCGGTTGAAAGACCGCTTGCCGGCCCCCGATGCCGAAGTCAACGCGTTGTTGGTTCAGGCGAACATCGGCAACCTGGAAAAACAATCCATGGAACACGGCAAAGGTTTCAGAGACGAGATTCTGAAAAAATATTTGCAAGTGACTGCCGAAGGTTTGGCGCAAAATCCCAAGATCGATTTCGTCATGTGGTCGGAAACGGCCTTCCCGTCGTTATTGGGAGGCGACTACAACCAGACGATTTTGGCGGAAGTCCTGCGGGCTTTTTTACGGGAGCGCGATGTAGCCCTGATTACCGGTGCCTACGGCAGGGACGCCGGCAGTGGCTTATTTACCAATTCCTTGTTCGCGATAGACAAACACGGCACGGTCACCGAGCCGCATTACAGCAAGACCATGTTATTGGCCCTGGGCGAATACATTCCGGGCGTAGAGACCTTTCCCTGGCTTAAAACTATGCTGCCCATGGTCAGCCAATTCGGCCGCGGGCCAGGGCCGACCGTGTTGCTGTCGTTCAACGGCTACAAAATGGGGCCACAGGTCTGTTACGAGAGCCTGTTTCCGGAATTTTCCAAGGGGCTGGCCGATTTGGGTGCGCAGTTTATCGTCAACGTCACCAACGATTCCTGGTACGGCACATGGCAGGAGCCTTTCCAGCATTTGTACATGACCTTGGCGCGCGGCATAGAATTCAGGCGGCCGGTGCTTAGGGTCACGAATACCGGCATTTCGACCGTGTCGCTAGCCAACGGCGAGGTGTTGGCCCTGTCGCCCATGGAAACCCAATGGGCCGGCGCATACCGCGTGCCTTATCTGACCGAACCCGAGGCGACTTTTTATCAGCGGCACATGCAATTGCTGCCCGGCCTTTTATGGTTGAGTTTGCTTATGTTGCTGGCTTGGGCTGCAAAAGGTAGGGTGGGTAAATTTGCTCACCGGAACTGAATTAAGGATATGACTCCTCATTCAAAACATCGTCGTTCCGACCGGGAATGCCGGAACCCAGTTGCCATGGATGGTTGAAGCCCATACACATCCCTGTGACCTGAATACCGGCTATGACGGTTGTGGTTATAGGAAAGACATTCTTGGCCAAATCCTAAGCGTATTCAATTCTCTGCAATTCCAACTCCGCCTTGAGCCACTTCAGCCAGCCCTCCATGCCTTCGCCGGTCTTGGCCGATAGCCTCAATACCTTGATCTTGGGATTGACTTGCTTGGCGTAGCGTATGCAGAGTTCGGCGTCGAAGTCCAGGTGCGGCAACAAATCGGTTTTGTTCAATATCATCAGATCGGCGGCATGGAACATATCCGGATATTTGATCGGTTTGTCCTCGCCTTCGGTGACCGATAAGATCACCACCTTATGCGCTTCGCCCAAATCGAAAGCCGAA
>JAQTYP010000223.1 GCA_028688235.1 Methylomonas sp. | reverse complement strand
CAGTCCTTGATCAGATTGGCTCTGAACAGGTTACGGTCGTCGGCGCTGTCGGCTTCGATAGTGGAGCGGATGTCTATCAATCGGCATTCGGTGCGCGATAACTGGTAGACAAAAAAGCGGATGCAGGAGCCGAAATGACCATTCAGCAACGAGCCGCTGTTGGATGCCACCGCTACCCGAATCGATTCGGGCATGTCGCCGTCTTTATACAACTGGACCTGAGGCAAGCCTTCGTCGCCTTCCTCTTCGCCCCATAGATAACGCACGGCCAGTTTGATGTTTTCCAGGCCTATGCCAATATCTTCGCCGTCTTCTTCGCCGTCATGGCTGCCAATACCGGTTTTCAAATTGGTGACGGTAATCGCCTTGAGCTTTTCGTCATCCAAGGGTTTGCCGACCTTTTCATGTAGAACGTCGATCAATTGCTGCACACTCACGCCGGGCAGCACGCGGGCGGCCAACGCGATGCGCAAGGCCAGTTCACGGGATAATTGACTCATAATCTCACCTCTAGTGTGTGTGATGTTCTTTCCAACTGGCATAGCCGCCCGCCAGACTGTAGACCTGTTTGAATCCGAAGTCGCAAAACATCTCCGCCAGATGCTCGCTGGCGTGGCCGTAGTAGCAATAGATCAACATCTGCTTGGCCTTGTCGCCTTTTTGCAGCAAGTTATCGCGCAAATTTTCGTGCACATGCATCGCATTGTCGATGTGGCCGGCGCGGTAGTCCTTCAAGTCCCTGCAATCCAGAATAAGGGCTTGTCCGCCGGCTATCAGTTCTTCGGCTTCGGCTGGGGAGATTGTTTTGAACGGCTTCATGATGATCAACCTGTATTAAACCGGGCCGACGGCGGCGTCTTTTTTGACGACTATGGTCTTGGTCAAGGCTTCCTCGAAGGGAATCGTTTCGGTTTTGGTGCTGAAACCCTTGGCGGCTTCATAGACCGTCACGACTTTGTCTTCGGCCGATTGACCTTTCAGGTCGGCTTTTTCGATATACAGCAAATCCAGGGTTTCGTTCCAGACCATGCCGTCTTTGTAAGGTACGAATTTAAAGGTAATGCCGTCCAGCACCACTTGCATGTTGCTGGCGATGTTTTCGACGAAAAACAAGGTCAGCGTATCCGGTGTCAGGTTGGATTTATATTTTTCCAAAAAGGTCTGCACATGAGCGAGTTCCTCGAACAAGCCGCTGACGAAGATGAATTTTTCGCTGTCGGCCAGGATGGCGGTTTGTTTCAGCAACAGTTCGGGCGGCTTGCGGTCGGTGGTAGAGCCTTCGCGTAGAGCGCCTTGTATCAGGACCAGGTCGCCGCGATAGGCCGAAATGCCGGCTTCGCTGGTCTTGCCCAGGACATTCATGATGAAGGTAAGGCCTTGTTTGTCTATGTTTTCGAGTAGCATGGAGTTTCTCCTGAGTAAAAATTGGGTTTAGGCTGACGTCAATAATGGATGTCCCTCTCTAACCCGCTCCCGGCGAGAGGAAAGGTGAGCGTGGCTTCTCGTTTAAAACGGGACACAGAGGGAGGCTTAACCTCTGACTGTCCCGGCTCGAGCAAGTAGCCGCGAACGATATCGGTGGCGCCGTCCTTAATCGTCGTCGTCATCGACGTCTATGCGTCGCCGCTGAACTTGCGCGGGGTCGGCGGTAATGGCGCGATAGATTTCCACTCTATCGCCTTCCTTGACCGGTGCATCGAGCTTGGCCAATTTGCCGAAGATGCCGACTTTTTGCTTGGTCAAATCGATATGCGGATATTGGCCGAGTACGCCCGATAATTCGATGGCCTGTTTGACGGTGCTGTCGTCGGGGACTTCCAGCCTCAGCCAGGTTTGTCTTTCGGCTTCTGCGTAACACACGCCCACGTTCATGACGGTCTCCTGTTAAAGTTGCGGTTCGGCTAATGGGGCGGCTTCGATGTCGGATGACTTTTCAGCGGCTTTCTTGTCCAGCAGGCGTTTGGCCGCCACCATGAATCCCAGCATGATGAAACCACCCGGAGGCAGGGCCATCAGCAGGAAGCCCTTGTATTCGGGGATGATGGTCAACTCCATGAAGCGAAAGCTTTCGCCAAGTAGCACGGAGGCATTCGCGAATAAGGTGCCCGCGCCGCTGATTTCGCGGGCGGCGCCCAATACCACCATGGCGGCCGTAAAGCCGACGCTCATCATGAACCCATCCCAGATCGACGGCATCAGGGCTTGCCTGGATGCGAAGGATTCGGCCCGGCCCAGGATCACGCAGTTGGTGACGATCAAGGGAATGAATAATCCCAGTACCTTGTGCAGTTCGTGCATCCAGGCATTCAAAAAAATATCCACCAGCGTGACCAGTGCCGCGATCAACAACACGAAGATCGGTATGCGGATTTCCGACGGTATCAAATGCCTATTGGCCGAAACGGCGGCATTGGAGGCGACCATGACCACCATCGTGGCCAATCCCATGCCCAAACCGTTGGTGGCAGTGCCGGTCACGGCCAGCAGCGGGCACAGAGCCAGATTTTGCGTCAACACGACGTTGTTGTCCCACAAGCCGTCTTTGGCGATTTTCCGGTAAGGTTCCGAAAACAACAGCGAGAGTTTCATGATGGTTTCTCCTGATAGTTGACTGACGTGGCGTCGAGCGTGTTAGGGTTGGGTTCCGACTAATTCGATCTGGTGCGATTTGAAAAACTCCAGGCCGCGTTTGATGGCCTGTACCGTCTTGCGCGGGGTAATCGTCGCGCCGGCGAATTGATCGAACACCCCGCCGTCTTTTTTGACGGCCCATTGTGCGCTGCTGAGGTTATCCAGCGATTTGCCGTTGAAGCTCAAGACCCATTTGGACTTGCCGATTTCGATCTTGTCGCCGAGGCCCGGCGTTTCGGTGTGCGCGATGATGCGGACGCCCAGGATTTCGCCGTTTTTGTCTATACCCATCACCATGCTGATAGCGCCCGAATAGCCGTCGGGAGCAATCAGCTTGAAACAGACGGCGCTCACTTCACCTTGTTTTTTGGCCAGATAAACGGTCGTTTCGGTAGCGCCGATATTGGCATCGGTCGAGGGCAACACGATTTGATCTGCCAGCAAGTCGTTGTCGTGCATGTCCGCCGGTACCACTTCATCCAGGCTGGCCTTCAAGTCTTCTTCCAGGCGCAATTGGATCACATCGCGCGTAGCCAAATCGGCAAAACCCAGCAACAGGCTGGCTGTTAAGGCAAATGCCGCCAATATTCCGGTTTGATAGCTCAGTTTGGGTCTCAAGCGTTCCAGGTTGTCCGCTTGCAAAAAGGCGCTTAATTTGCCTTTGATATCGGATTTGTCGCCGCTGCCGTCTGGCTGGTCCGACGTTTGTTCGTGCTTGGGTTCAGAACTCATGGCGATACTCTAAGGGTTGCTGATGTCTATCGGTTTGCCGCTACGGTAGCGTCCGTATATGCGAGGACGTATGTAATGGTCTATCAGCGGGGTGACCGCGTTCATCAACAGGATCGCAAAACCGGTGCCTTCGGGATAACCGCCCCAGGTCCTGATGATGTAAATCAAGGCGCCGCAGCCGGCACCGAAGATGATTTGCCCTAGCGGAGTATTGGGTGACGTGACGTAGTCGGTGGCGATGAAAAAAGCCACCAGCATGACGGCACCCGAATTCAAGTGTACCCAAGGCCCCAGGTAATGCTGGGCGTCTATGGTATGAAATACCGTCGACATTAAAGCGATGGTCAGCAGCAGAGACAGCGGAATTTGCCATTGAATGACGCCTTGCCGCATCAACCATATGCCGCCTGCCAGAATCAGCAGCGTCGAGGTTTCGCCCAGGCTGCCGCGCTCCCAGCCAATGAAGGCCAATATGCCGTTGAAATCGTCCAGCAAGCCCGGTAAGGTTTGATTCACCGAGAACCCGGTCTTGACGGCGCCCAGCGTGGTCGCTCCGGTGACTCCGTCCAGTTCTGTCAGGCCGGAGAAGGTGATGGCGGCACTTTCGAACAGTCCCGGTCCGATCAATATCGGATCGACCTTGGCCCAGGTGGTCATTTCGATAGGGAACGAAATCAGTAAGGCCACCCTAGCCAGCATGGCCGGATTGAACGGGTTTTGGCCTAATCCGCCGTAAACATGCTTACCCAAAATAATCGCAATAGCCGAACCGACCACGCCTATCCACCAAGGTGCCCAAGGTGGTAATGTCATGACAACCAATAGGCCGGTCAAAAACGCGGAGCCGTCGTAAAGATAAGGTCTTGCGGCAACGCCTTTTAATTTAAGACACAGGGCTTCGAACAACAGCGCCGATGCTATCGTGACGATAGTCAAATAAAGTGCTGGCCAGCCGAACAGGAAAATCCCCCAACCGATCGCAGGAGCCAGGGCGTAAATGACTTTACGCATGATGTCGTCGACGCGGCGTACCGCGATGACGTGAGGGCCACTGATGGGTTTGATATTCATGATTCAGTCTCGGCGGTTACAGGGGGGGTGCCTTGATCGGCCTTGGCTGCTGCTTGTTGCTTGGCCAATTCCTGTTGTTTGGCGCGCGCCGCGCGGGCCTCCATGGCTTTGCGGGCTTCCTCTTCCTGTGCCAGGCGTATGCGTTCCAAGCGCTGATTGCGGTCGTCGACCAGGCGTTTGGTCTGTTCGGATTTATGTTCCATTTGCTGGCGCTTGTAGAGTTCGCCGGAAGCGAACTTGAAGTAATGCACCAACGGAATATTCGACGGGCAGACATAAGAACAACTACCGCAGTTGATGCAGTCTTTCAGTCCCAAGTCCACGGCGGCATCGAGTTGGTTGACGCGGATGCGGCTGGCCATCTCCAGCGGTAACAAACCAACGGGGCAGGCCGTTACGCAAGTCGAACAACGTATGCAGGGTTTGACCTCGGGGCTTTCTATGTCTTGCTCGGACAAGGCTAAGATGCCGTTGCAGGCTTTTACCACCGGTACGTCGCTGAGGGGCAGGGCGTCGCCCATCATGGGGCCGCCCATGATCAGGCGGGCGACTTTGGATTTTTCGACTTTGCAAAAGGCCAGTACTTCCGACATCAACGTGCCTATCAATACCTCGACATTTTGCGGTTTGGCAACCGCTCCGCCGGATACCGTGACCACCCGGCTGATTAAGGGTTGTCCGAGGCATACCGCTCGATAAACGGCATGGGCCGTTGCGACGTTATGGATCACGACGCCGATATCGGTCGCGCGGCCGTCGGCGGGGATTTCCCAGCCGGTTAGATAGCGCAGCATTTGCCTGTCCCATCCCATGGGGTAACGGGTCGGTACTTGCGTGACTTTGATGTTGGGGTATTCCGAGCAGGCCGTTTTCATGGCCTCGTAAGCGTCGGGCTTGTTGTCTTCTATGCCTACCATCGCATCGAACGCCTTCATGCCGTGCAGCATCAAACGGATGCCCAGGACGATTTCGTCGGCACGTTCTTACATCGAACGGTCGTCGCAGGTCAGATATGGTTCGCATTCGCCGGCGTTGATCAGCAAGGTATGGATTTGATTCTTGCGTCCCAAATCCAGCTTGACGGCCGATGGAAATACCGCGCCGCCCAAGCCGACGACGCCAGCGGCTCCGACTCGGGCGCTGATTTCTTCCGGCGACAGCTGAAACGGGTCGGCTGGTAGTACTATTGTGTCTATCCACTGATCCAGCCCGTCGGTTTCGATGACGATAGTGCGTATGGGCAGGGCCGAGGGATGCGGTGCCGGATAATCCATCACGTCGGCTATCGTGCCGGAACTCGGCGCATGCACCGGAGCCGAAATCGTGCCTTGGCTGTAAGCCAATAGTTGGCCTTTCAATACCTTTTCGCCGACTTTGACCAGAGGTTCGGCGGGTTTGCCTACATGCTGTTGCACGGGGATGTAGAGTTTTTTCGGCAGCGGTAAATCTTGAGCAATCGGCTTGCTCGAGGTTTCGGCCTTATGTTCTTCGGCATGTATGCCGCCGCGCAGCCGTGGGTTTTCGAATAAAGCCAACATCGGTTTCTCCCTTTTAGGCGGCAGCCAGCGGTTTCGGCCAACGCCAGTCGCGCAACGTGACTTCGATAGGATGCATTTGCAGGCACTCGGTCGGGCAAACGTTGACGCATTTTTCGCAACCTATGCAGGCATCGGCAACGACGGCGTGGATTTGTTTCGGAGCCCCGACGATGGCGTCGGTAGGACAGACTTTGAAGCAGCGGGTGCAGCCGGTGCAGGTGTCTTCGCTGACTCTGGCGATCATGGGTTCTTGGTCCTGGGTTTGGCTTA
>JAQTYP010000005.1 GCA_028688235.1 Methylomonas sp. | reverse complement strand
TGCCGGGTTGCCTGGGCGCGTTGCACATAGATTTCGGCTTGGTCGAGGTAGGTCTGATACGCGGCTTCGATCTCGTCTTGCTTGGCCTGCCGCTTAGCTTCGTCTTGCGAGGTGGAGTGTTTGAGCTTTTGAATCAGGCGGTAGCTTTTCTTGAAGCAGCGCAAGTGATAGACGCTTTGGCGCCATTCGGTCAAATCCAGTGCGTCGCAGAGCGTTGCACAGGTCTTAATGGCTTTGCGAATGGCATCCCACAGCAAGTTGATGTCGGTGGGAAAATGCACGTGGGTTTTGACGACAGAGGAATCAGCACGGGCTTTCAGCGGTTCTTCGGCGTTTTTTTTAACAGCGAGTGCCCGGCGTTAACCACTTCCTGATTGATGCGATCCAGGAGCTCGGGTGTAAACAGGGCGATGTTGTCCCGAATGGTTTGCAATTCATAACGGTGTTCGTCCAGCCAGTCGCTATGGCCCAGCATTTGCCTGACCGTCTTGTGTTGGTTGGCCAGCTCTTGAATGCGATCGTAATCGGCATTGAGGCTTAAGCGCAGCACGCCCAACACCAGTATTTTCCACTGATCCATGCCCGGCCGCCCGGTTTGGCTGCTCGCCTTGCCTTTGCCATCGGCACGGTCAGGCATCATCTCTTCCAGAAGGGCAAATACCCGCTGCCGCAAGTCGATTTCGGTATAAATGTATTGCAATCCACGCAGTAATTGGGGGATGTCATCGCGCGATTTGGGATCGAGGACGATGGCGGCAATATCGGTTTCACCGAATTTGAGTTGTGGCTGAATGACGGTACGCATACAATTTCGGGTAACGAAGATTTTGGTTTTTAGGCGGGGTTCTGGCCGATTTTTGCCGAAAATGCGGTAAAACCGGTGTCGGAACAGCACATCTTCGTGCTGCGAAATAATTATAACATATTGATATATATGGAGTTAATTGGTTTCCTTTCTGGCACTAGTTATCTTACCGGCTATCGAACCTCACTCGTGGTTTAGAGCCCAAACAGAATTTTAGAATTGTTGACAACCTAAGCCTTATACAAGATTATAAAGAAATGACCATCAGCTTAAATATCTCTCGACGTACATTAAATGCCCGACGCCGGACGGGCAGGCCGTGTTGCGTTTGTGAGAACTATTTCAGCGAAGATTCGGGACCGCCCCACTAACCCGATAAAGCAAACAGTTTCCAACAAGGCCACGGCATAAAAACCCGTGGCCTTTTTTTTGCCATTTTTTCAGGAGATTTCCATGCAAACACAGCTAAACGAACTACTGCCCAACCTGATGCCGATCGCCCAGCCCGGGATATTCTTCGTTCGCGGCGAAGGTGCCTACCTGTTCGACGATCAAGGCAAGCAATATCTGGACTGGGTACAAGGCTGGGCCGTCAATTGTTTGGGCCATTCGCCGCAAGCCGTTGTAACAGCAATCAGCGAACAAGCCGCTACTCTGATTAATCCCAGCCCGGCGTTTTACAACCGGCCGTCGCTGGAATTGGCGTCATTGCTTACCCGCCATTCCTGTTTCGACCACGTATTTTTCGGCAGCTCGGGCGCGGAAGCCAACGAGGGGGCGATCAAGCTAGCCAGAAAATGGGGGCAACTGAATAAAAACGGCGCCTACGAAATCATCACCTTTGCCGACGGATTTCACGGCCGGACGCTGGCCACCATGTCCGCCAGCGGCAAAGCCGGATGGGACAGACTTTTTTCGCCCGGCATGCAGGGTTTTCCGAAAGCTACGTTCAACGATCTGGCGTCGGTTCGGCGTTTGCTTAACTTGAACACGGTCGCGGTCATGTTGGAACCGATTCAAGGCGAAGCCGGCGTCATTCCGGCAAACGCCGATTTCCTCTATGGGCTGAGAGCGCTTTGCGACGAATTCGGCTTGTTGCTGATATTCGACGAGGTGCAGACGGGTTGCGGCCGCACCGGAAATCTTTTCGCCTACCAAGGCTACGGTGTAGAGCCGGACATCATGACGCTGGGAAAAGGCTTGGGCGGCGGGGTTCCGATTTCGGCATTGCTGGCCAAGCAACACTGTTCCTGTTTCGAAGCCGGCGACCAAGGCGGCACCTATTGCGGGAACCCGCTGGTCTGCGCGGCGGGAAAGGCAATAATCGGCACGCTCCTCGAAGCGGATTTCATTGCACATTGCCGGGAGACGGGAAAACAACTGGCGGAAGGCTTACACGCCCTTTCTGAGAATTTCAATTTGGGAGAAGTACGCGGCCAAGGGATGCTGCTGGCGTTGGAGTTGAAAGCCGACATTGGACCGGCAATCGTAGAACAAGCCAGAGAAAACGGTCTTTTGCTAAATTCTCCTCGGCCTCACTGTCTGCGTTTCATGCCTGCGCTGAATTCCGGCGAAGAGGAGATTAGAGAAGGACTAGAGCTATTACTGAACGCTATTCAGACGGTGTTGAGATAGGTGGGGTAATTCGAGATTGGATTGAAGATGCAGAAAGCAAAAGCTTCGAGGATGGGTTCCTAAACTGGAGTTTGGGAGCCTGAGCGCATAAACATTATCGCGTTGTCACCCTACCATTAGGTTGTCCAGCTTACGATATTACGGTTTTGTTGTTGAAAGCGGATGACACAAATCCACTACGATTGAATTGACTTTTATTCTGTCTGAAGTATTTTCCAAAGCACACTGAACTGCTTTTTCTTTAAGCTGGTCAATTGTGCACCGACCTTTACCAAACCAACCTACTAAATAAATCCCACAACTTCTGGTCTCTCCATCAAGATATTTTCCTATTAACTGGTCTGGAATGTCTATTTGAGGTTTAGCTTTGTTATCCGGCTTGACTTCTATTACCACACACAATTGCGGTTGATGAGCATTTTTATCAGCTGAGATCGCTTGAACAAATAAATCCATTCTTTCGCCGATACCGAAATCCCGCCAATTTCTAATTTCTACTTCTCTGTTGATAATGATACGACCATCCCGCCATTCTCGATTCAAATAAAATTTTAGAAAATCCGATAAACGCTGCTCGGATACAGGTTTGTTTTGTTTCTCATCCCAAAGAAAAGTCACTAAAGGTGGCGAGCCGTGTTTGGCTTCATGAGCTAAGCGTCGTAATGCCTCTTCGACCACGTTCATCAACTCAATATTGCTACGGACCACCGACACATTCGCTTCCGACAACAGTCGAATCGACTCGGCAAAAGATAATCGAGTACGTTCTTGCTGCCACAGATTTTTTTAGGCATCGGCTTTTGCCTTGACCAACCAAGGACTGTCGGGAAAAGCTCTACAAATTCTGTCCAGTTCTTTGATCGCCTCTGGCGTTGCCATATTTTTGAGCCGACCAATCATGCTATCTCTGAAGTTACTAGCATCGTGTCTTCTAGTAGGCGAATAAACATGATCTGGAATTAGGGGATCTTCTGCCGGAGGAAACAATTCCCTTAATCTGTCATATAACCAACCTAATTGGCCCGCATCCAAATCTGAATAAATAGTGTCGGAATAACCACCGGAATAAGCAATCGCCAAAACAACTTCCCGCGCTATCTCTTCATCTTCGATCAATAGCCGCTGAATGGTAGGCCATGCTTGTACAGGTGCATATCTAAAAAGTGCTATTGCTGCTAAGCAACGATTATCGGTTTCAGGATCATTTAAGAACCAATCGACTAATTGGTCTGTAATATTGTCGATATTATTCTGAATCAAAAATTCAGCCAAACGAAGGCGGCTATCAAATGGCCAATCGGGTGCGTTTAATCGCGTATCTGCTAATCGTTGTAGAAAAACAGGATGCCAAACATCACGGCACGAATGTAGTAAATAGAGACTACCCTGGCTTGCTTCTCTATCTATTTTTTTAATAATCGCATTGTCAAAAGCATCGGGTACTATTGGCCTTAATTTTCTAAAAATTCTCTGTTGAGTCTTCGACTCGAAGAAATGGGTAACTGCCACAAAGCACCAACGGCTAAGGTGTTCGCCAGATAGACGTTGCAATTTATCGGCGTCGGTGACAATAGCGACCGCCAACCCGTAAGAAGCTTGTTCAAAGGTGCGTGAATTCTTTAACAACACCTCGTTATCTGGCGGCACTGCTGATTCTAAATATTGGATTGCTACTTCTGTAATTCGATTGCGAATAGTGTCATCGGCATTGAACCAACCAGGCAACGAATCGGGATCATGCGGAAATGCATAAGAACCATCCTCTTGAAGTGCTAGCGACCCAATTAAATCAGACCAGCGATCAAGATTCCCCGCTTCGCATTCGCTCAGATTCGTTTGAATATAAAAACTAGGCGGGTATGGAAGAGCTTTCGCTTGTCGATTTGATTTGTTATTCAGTGCTTTCCATCGAAAGTATTGTTCCCTGCTATTTTTGGTTTCTTCACTGGATAAATCAATAGGGTGAATCAGCCACGCCATACACTTGCTAAATATTGGATCAGGATCAGTAACCGCTACTCCAGCTCTACTTAACACTTCCTCAACTGCTTCGCGATTTCCGTCAATCTGTACTAACTGATTTATCGTGCCAGCGATAAAACGACGTTCTTCATTGGACCGTTCTTGATCATATAGTTGAAACAACCACCGGCAATCCTCTGATCTAATGCAACGCTCTCTAGAAAATATCCATTCACTTACTGATTTTGAATCGATTTGGCTAATAAGTTCAGTCACGACAACGTGTCGTTTGTCGACATCATCGAATGGATTTATCGATTCGCTCTGATCTAAACCATCAAAAAAGGACTCATGGTGACTACGAAGCGCTTTCATAGCAAGAACAATTTCGGTGACTAACTCCTTTTCGTTCAGATGGTCGAATGCCCGAACTAACAACCGGCTTTTTAATCGATTAGATGAGAAATTGTCATAGCCAATTGGTGTATTATTGGTAATCCACTTTAATCCAACTATCAAACCGTCGACGTCCAATTGATCCAGGAATTGAGCTTCATCGACAATAAAGCGAAGATCAAAAGTAGTTGATTCGAGATAAGTTGGCGTTATCTGATTAAAAAAGGCTTCCGCACCCATTAAAGCGGGTCCCAACACCGACAACGCCTTGGCTTTTAGAGATGACTCATTATCGGATTCTGCTAACGGGATAAGGCGTATTCTCGCATTGTTATCCATGTTTGCCATGCGAGAAACGGCTAAATTACGCAACTCAAAATCTTCCTGATCATTTAACGCTACCTCTGCTAACTCAGCACCTAAAGTTTGTAATTCGCAAGCGTTAACAATTCTGATGGCTAAGGCCCGGACCGGTAATGAAGAGCTATTACTATTGTCGGCAATCACATGGGATAGTTGCTGCTCTATTCCCTTATATTTGAGCTTTGCAAGCCGTTGCCAATCGTAGGAAGGGCGTTGTTCCGCTTTAGCCATGCTCAACATTCCGTCAACTAAAGCTGGCAAATCGGCTTGAGCCAGTGTTGCAAAATCCGCTTCCAAAGCGGCTTCCGGTTCGTGTTTGACCAACCAGGTTAGAAAATCAGCATCAAGAGCCGCTAACCAAGCAGCCGTTTCATGTAGGTCTGGAATTAGTCGTTGACTATCGGGGTGCAACAGCACTTTTAATTTTTGTTGTGTCGGTACCATGCTATTTGCAATGGACCAAGCAGCCAGAAATTCCGCGAAAGTACGACTGGCAAACTGAAACCGTTTGCCGTCAAGCCTTGCGAAGACTCCCGTCAATTCGAGAGTTTCTTTGATAGCTTGATTAGTGATTTCCAGATCACCTTCTGTGCTTGCAACTATGTTGGCGTCGAATAACCCTATTGGACATTCAACACGAGGACCAAACCAAATGCTGTTATAGCCTTGCAATATGCAACCAAGAGCTATTCTGGTTGCGACTTGAAATCGATGACAAGCCGAAATTTGGCTTGTGGTACCAGAGATTCGTCGTTCTGGACTATCCTCGCAAAGTAATTCCAGTCCTTGCTCGAAAATCTCGGTTCGCAATTTAGGTAATCGCTTCTCTTTAAACAGCTTGAGCATAAATTGCAGCGTGACTGGTAGGGCTGCTAATTGTTCGGAATTACGCTCAGCTACAGTCGTTAAAAGATCCTCGGCATCAATTTGACTGACATTTGCTGCTATGCGTATATCGTCTCGACGTAAGGGGCATAGACGCCAAAGCTCAACCGGTGATTTTGTAACCGACTGCCATCGCTCCGAAAAAGCTTGTTCCAATAATTGAGGCCAATGCGACGGTCGGCAGGTGATTCGGACAAAAACTCGCTCAGGGTAATCGATTTTCTTTATGAAATTGGCGATGAGCCAATGGGCTGGGTGAGAAATGATACATTCATCCAAGCTATCGAGCAGTATCCATAGTCGACGTCCTTGTTCAACAAGCTTAAATTTATCCGAATCCAATAACCGTTGCCCTTCCCCTGAACCAAAGGTTTTTAGATCTTCAAAGATGACTAAGTCTTCAGTGTGCTCTTTTTGGAGCCGTTTCCGTTCATCCGCTAAAGCGTGGCTTTTGCCATAGCCTGGTTCGCCTAACAAAATCAATATCGGTATCTGAGTTAACTCGGCTAGTTGTCTAGGGATAATAGGGTAATAGGGGCTATATTCCGAAGGAGGTAAAGTTAAATAACCACTCTGAACGAATGTACTGTTACTGCTTCCTTCTGGAAACCAATATCGAGGCCAAGGGAAACTGCAACTGTTGTCAGGCATTCTACAAATTTATTCAGAAAAGGAATCTAAAAGACAACATGTTCAAGTGATGATTTAGCAATGCGGTTATCTATCATACCGGTTCGGCTTCCGCCAATATTCGGTTGCGGAATTTCGCCGGAAGATCGCCGGGTGTCAGGAGATCGACGGGGACGGCCAGCAAATCTTCCAGTTCGATTTGCAAGCCGCCAAGGTCGAATAGCGTCGCTCCCGGCAATGCATCGACCAATAAATCCAAATCGCTGCCGTCGCGGTCCGTTCCGTAAAGCACCGATCCGAAAACCCGCGGATTCGCCGCGCGAAATCGGGAAACCAGTTGCCTGATTTCGGCACGTTTGGTTTCCAGTGCTTCCGACGGTTTCACAACTACACGTCCAAATTCGCAACGTCCAACGCGTTCTTGACGATGAAATCCCGGCGAGGTTCGACGATATCACCCATCAGGGTCGTGAATATTTCGTCGGCGCCGATGGCGTCATGAATCGTCACTTGCAGCAGGCGGCGACTATTTGAATCCAGAGTGGTTTCCCATAGTTGTTCCGGGTTCATTTCACCCAAACCTTTGTAGCGTTGGATGTGCTGGCCTTTTTTGACTTCCTTCATCATCCACTCGAAGGCTTGTTTAAAGTTGGAGACGGGCTGTTCGCGCTCTCCCATCCTCATCACTGAATCCGGACCGAACAGACTCAATGTCTGATCCGAGTAATGAGCGATCTTCTGGTAATCGTTACCGGTAAAGAAGGTTGCATGCAATACGAAGGTTTTGGTGATGCCATGCAAACGCTTGCTGACCGTCACGTCGAAGTCGTCGCAGCCGTAGTATTTGATCTCCGTGCTGAACACGGCCTTGTGGCCGCCGGCATTCAGAGCGTTTTCCAATTGCATAAACCACTCGATCAACTTGTCTTTGTCGGCTTTAGTGGCTTCGTCCAAAGGTTTCAGATAGGTCATCTGTTCCAGATACAGGTCGTCATAACGTCTGGACAGGCGATTAATGATAGTCATGACTTCGGCAAATTCGGTCGCCAACAATTCCAAACCTTGACCCTGAATCACAGGGGTTTCTGTATCGGTTTGCAACTGTGCCTTGTCCAAAGCAAGCTGGATCAGGTATTGGTTTAAGGCTATATCGTCTTTGACGTAGTGTTCCTGTTTGCCTTTCTTGACTTTGTACAGTGGTGGCTGAGCAATATAGATGTAACCACGCTCGACCAGCTCCGGCAATTGCCGGTAGAAGAAGGTCAGCAACAAAGTACGGATGTGCGAGCCGTCGACATCGGCATCAGTCATGATGATGATGCGGTGATAACGCAACTTGTCGACGTTGTATTCGTCCTTGCCTATGCCGCAGCCTAAAGCGGTGATCAGAGTGCCGACTTCTTCCGACGAAATCATTTTGTCAAAACGGGCTTTTTCGACGTTGAGGATTTTACCTTTCAACGGCAGGATGGCTTGGGTACGACGGTCGCGGCCCTGTTTAGCGGAACCTCCTGCCGAGTCCCCTTCCACGATGAACAGTTCGGACAGTGCCGGGTCTTTTTCCTGGCAATCGGCCAATTTACCCGGTAGGCCGGCAATATCCAGCGTGGTCTTGCGGCGGGTCATTTCGCGTGCCTTACGGGCCGCTTCGCGGGCGCGGGCCGCGTCTATGATCTTACCGGCGATGGCCTTGGCGACTTGCGGCTGTTCCAACAAGAATTCCTGGAGCTTTTCGTTCATCGTCGATTCGACCAACGGTTTAACTTCCGAAGAGACCAGTTTGTCTTTGGTTTGCGACGAGAATTTGGGATCGGGTACTTTCACTGACAATACAGCCGTTAAACCTTCACGGGCATCGTCGCCGGTAGTGGCGACTTTTTCTTTTTTCGCCAGACCGGCGGTTTCGATGTATTGATTGATGGTGCGAGTCAGCGCCGCTCGAAAACCGGCCAAGTGGGTGCCGCCGTCACGTTGAGGAATATTGTTGGTGTAGCAAAACACGTTTTCCTGGTAAGAATCGTTCCACTGCATTGCCACCTCCACCGTAACGCCTTCCTTCTCGGCCTGGAAGTGAAATACTTTTTCGAACAGCGGGGTTTTATTTTTGTTCAGATGCTGGACGAAGGCACTGATGCCACCTTCGAACTCGAATACGTCTTCCTTGCCGGTTCTTTCGTCAGTTAACGAGATTCTGACACCCGAGTTCAAAAACGACAGCTCACGTAAGCGTTTAGCCAGAATGTCATATTGAAATTCGATGTGGGTAAAAATAGTGGGGCTGGGTTTAAAATTAATGAAAGTCCCACTGCCTTCCGCCTCGCCGACAATCGCCATCGGTGCAACCGGTTCGCCCAATACATATTTCTGCATATGCAGCTTGCCGTTTTTACGAACTTTTAGCGTCAATTCTTCGGACAAGGCGTTGACCACCGACACCCCTACCCCATGCAAGCCGCCGGAAACTTTGTAGGCATTGTCGTCGAACTTTCCGCCGGCATGCAGTACGGTCATGATCACTTCGGCAGCGGAGCGCCCTTCTTCGGCGTGGATATCGACGGGAATACCACGGCCATCGTCGGAAACCGACACCGAGCCGTTTTCGTGAATCACCACATCGACGCCTTTGCAATAACCGGCTAAGGCTTCGTCGATGGAGTTATCGACTACTTCGAATACCATGTGATGCAAACCAGAGCCGTCGTCGGTATCGCCGATGTACATGCCTGGCCGTTTTCTGACGGCATCCAGTCCTTTAAGTACTGTGATATTCGAACTATCGTATTGCTCACTCATGGTTTTGGTTCCAATGTTGGTGTTGTACACCAATGCCGCATCTGCTTTTGCGTGCCAAACAAAAGGGTTTAAAGAGATGTGCTTGATGTGTTTTATTGATGTTTCACGTGGAACTTTAAATCGGGCTAATGTGCCCTTGTTCCACGTGGAACACTTTATAATTTCCGACGCTATTTAAATCGCCGAAGTCGGTTAAATCGGTACTGGTCATAAATACCTGGCAACCGAGGCTAGCCAGATATTTTAACAATTTTGCCCTGTTTGCTGCATCCAATTCGGCCGTTAGATCGTCGATCAAAATACAGCAATTGTTTTGTCCGCCTTGGTTCAATAAATCGACTTGGGACAACAGTAAAGCCAACACCAACAGCTTTTGCTGACCACGGGACAAATAGTCCCTGACCAGTTTGTTATTGTGAAACGTCAGAAAATCGGCCCGATGCGGACCGCTGTGGGTAAAACCATAGCGCAGGTCTTTTTCTATATCGGCTTTCAGGCATTGATCCAGCGTCTGCCGTTCATCCCAGCCCGCACTGTAACGCAGTTCGACCAATGAGGTGTCTAAAAAATGTCCGGCCAACTGCAAGAACGCAGGTTGCAAGAGATCGATGTATTCATTTCTAAACCGGTTAATCCAATAACCGTATTCGGCCAGCTCCCTGTCCCAAGCGGCCAGTTGATTGGTTTGTCTGGTTTTCAGCAATGCATTCCTTTGCTGTAAGGCTTTGCCATAACGGCGCCAATTCGGCAAAAAATTCCGGTTGTGATTGAAAATCCCCCAATCGAGAAATTCCCGCCTATGTTGCGGGCCGGCATCCAGCAACAGATAACTCTTGGGATGTATCAATTGCACCGGCAAGGCATAAGCCAAATCGGCCTTTTGCCGGTTTTCCTGATCGATACGAATTTCGCTTTGTTTGTTGTCTATCTGTATGCCGAGATTGCTGATGTCGCCGGTGTGATGACGCAACTGCGCCGAAACTATCAGTGGGGTTTGATCGAAGCCGATGGCCTGTTTGATGTGATGAGTACGGAAGGAACGGGCTCTGCCCAAAATGAAGATAGCTTCCAGTAACGAGCTTTTGCCACTGGCGTTGGCACCGATAATGAAATTAATGCCCGCTGCAGGTTGAATACTGGCCGAATGGATGTTCCTGAGCGAAAAAACATCCAGCTTCAACAGCGTCATGCCGCTTACATGCGCATCGGCATCACGATGAACTTGAACAATGGCTGATCGGATTCCTCGATAAAACAGCTGCTGGCATTACTGGCGATAGTCAAAACCGCCATTTCGGAATCCAGATTGGAAACTGCGTCCAGCAAGTATTGGGAGTTGAATGAAATACTCAAGGGTTGCCCCTGGTAGTCGATGATGATTTCCTCCTCCGCTTCGTCATGTTCAGGGTTATGGGTACTGAGCTTCATCAGATCGCCGGCAATATCGAAGTTGACACCTTTGTATTTTTCATTGGACAGAATGGCCACCCGAGTCAGCGCATCTCTCAGCACTTGCTTTTGTATCAGCAACGGACTCATGAAGGCTTGATTGAATACCTTACTGAAATCCGGAAACTTGGCATCTATCAATTTCGACGAGAACACCACATTCTTGTAATCGATCCTGATGTGGTTACTGGAAAATTGAATGTTCAATTGAGCGTCGGCATCATCCAGTAAACGGCTCAACTCCTGAACGGCCTTTCTGGGCAGGATGATGCGTGCCTCGTAACCCGTGGCTGTTCCTATATCATCTTCGAAAATAGCTAATCGATGGCCATCGGAAGCGACCATTTTCATGCGGGAATTGCTGATATGCAGCAGCAAGCCGTTCAGGTAATAACGCACATCCTGATTAGCCATGCAAAATAGGGTTTTCTCCAACCCCTTCTTGAATTTACCGGCATTCAACAAGAATTGATATTCGAATTCCGATTCGTTGAATTCCGGATAATGTTCGGCCGGTAGCGTGTTCAACGAAAATCGGCTGCGACCCGATGCCAGCTTGATTTTGTCTTCATGCAACTCGAATTTAATGTCGGCACCGCTTGGCAATAATCGGCAAATGTCCAAAAACTTGCGCGCCGGCACGGTGATTTCGCCTTCGTCGAGCGAGGAATCCAACGTTAATTGGCTGACGATCTGGATTTCCGTATCGGATCCTGTCATGACCAGCCTGTTATCAACGATTTGTATCAACACATTGGAGAGAATGACCATAGTCTGCCGTTTTTCGATGACGCTGACGATTTGCTGCAGCGGGCCTAATATCTGATCTCTGCTAATAATAAATTTCATATAAATATTTTTTAATTTATTGTTATTACTACGCTAACGAAAATCTGTGGGAAACACAGTTTAACCAAAATAAATCATTGACTTGGTTGTCGACTAAACTTGTTGCTCATCGGCTATGGAGCTTGTTATCGCCTTGGGGATAATTCCAGAGGCAAAAAATAACCTCAACTTATCCCCAGCTTGTATCCAGTTAATGAGACAAGGTTCTCAACAGGTTTTTATAGTCTTCGGCGATTTTGACATCCTCTTCCTTCAACTCGGCTACCCTTTTGCAAGCGTTGATGACCGTTGTGTGATCGCGGCCGCCGAAGGCGTCGCCGATTTCCGGATAACTGTGCGAAGTCAATTCGCGGGCCAGTGTCATCGCAATTTGCCTGGGCCGGGTCAACGATTGTTTTCGGCTTTTAGAAGACAAGTCCGCTACCCTAATCTTGAAATACTCGGCCACGGTTTTTTGGATGTTATCTATGCTGACCAGCTTGTCCTGCAGGCTAATCAAGTCGTGCAAGGCTTCCTTGGTAAATTCCAGCGTGATTTCGCGGCCGGTGAATTGCGAATTGGCAATCACCCGACGCAATGCGCCTTCCAGATCTCGCACGTTGGACGGAATACGCTTGGCGATGAAAAAAGCGATTTCCTGATTCAATGTCACATTGGCCTGCAGGGCTTTCTTGATCAAAATGGCTGTACGGGTTTCCAAATCGGGCGGCTCTATTGCAACCGGTAAGCCCCAACTGAACCGCGATTTCAAGCGATCCTCCAGGCCTTGGATTTCCTTGGGATACTTGTCGCAAGTCAATACCACCTGGTGTTTTTGATCCAACAGATTGTTAAAGGTATGGAAGAACTCTTCCTGAGAACGTTCCTTGCCGGCCAAAAACTGAATGTCGTCCATCAACAATACGTCGATGTTGCGGTAATACTCTTTGAAATAGTTGATGCTGTTTTGCTGCAAGGCCTTGACCATGTCCTGCACAAACTTTTCCGAGTGCAGATAGACGATGTTGGCGTCGGGCTTTTTCAGCAATACGGCATTACCTATCGCATGCATCAAGTGGGTTTTACCCAAACCCGAGGCGCCATATATAAATAACGGGTTGTAAACCTTGCCGACGTTGTCGGAGACGGTAACGGACGCGGCCCTGGCCAATTGGTTGGATTTACCTTCGACGAAGCTTTCGAAGGTAAAAGCTTTATTCAAGAAGTTCGGCTGATTCTTTTTTTGTACCGGACTCTTGCTTAAGCTAGGGGCTTTGATCGCCGGGGCCTTTTTACTGCCTATCTCGAAATGTACCGCCAAGGTAGCATTGGAAAATTCGTTGACGGCATCTTCTATGATGCCGAAAAAATGTTGTTTGATATGGTCGATAATAAACCGGTTGGGAGCCAGCAATTTCAGCTGACTGTCGGTCTCCACCGCCTGCAGCGGTCGTATCCAGGTGCTGAAATCGGTGGAGGGAATTTCGTGTTCGAGTTTGGCCAGACAATTATTCCAAATAGCGCTCATCGGCATTCATAGATGGGGTTGGAAAGGCCGTTCATGATATCACAGCGCCCCTGTCCGACGGTTTTTTGGCTTGACTCTGAAGCGTTATCAGAAAAAAATGGCGAACGCACCGATCAACCCTCTACCCTCTTACGGGGCACAAGCAAATTCAAATGATTACAGGTAAACTTTATATCATCTCCGCCCCGTCCGGAGCCGGCAAAACCAGTTTGGTTAAGCAACTCAAAAATGACATGGATAAACTGGTGGTTTCGGTATCGCATACCACTCGTAGTATGCGAAATGGCGAAACCCACGGCAGCGATTATTTTTTTGTGTCGGTCGACGAATTCAAGAGCATGATAGAAGCACAGGCTTTTTTGGAACATGCGCAAGTTTTCGATAATTTTTACGGCACCGCCCAGAAAACCGTCGAAGACAATCTGGCGCAAGGTCTGGATGTGATTCTGGAAATCGACTGGCAAGGCGCTCAACAAGTCAGGAAAATGCTGCCGGACAGCCTATCCATTTTTATTTTGCCGCCATCGATTGCCGTCTTAAAACAACGTCTGCAAAATCGCGGTCAGGACAATGAAGAAATCATTGCCCGCCGCATGCGCGACGCGGTTACCGAAATGAGTCATTACCCCGAATTCGACTATCTGGTTGTCAACGACGATTTCGATCTGGCGCTGAGCCAGTTGAAAAGCATCATCACCGCCAACCGTTTGTTACAAAGCACCCAGCAACAGATATTGATGCCCTTACTGCAAAATTTACTCAACTAACAATAACCCAGCATTCACCATGAAAAAAAACACTTTATTATTGATATTACTTCCTGTATTGGCCCTTAGCATCAGCGCCTGTTCGGACGATAAACCAGCCGAAACGCAACAAAGCACCACCGCAAAGCCGGCCAAGACTGCTAAGAAAGAAAATAATGTCGATTACGGCGAAGCCAGCGACAGCGTCAAACAACAATTCATCAAGACATTTTCGGCCAATTGCGTGAAGCGGGAACTTAGAAACTCGGTCAATAAAGACCTGGACGAAAAACGCTACCAACAAACTTGCGGTTGCATAGCCGAACACATCGCCGAGGATTTGGCTGATGTCGACGCCGAAAAATACCTGGAAGACCACGAAGATACCCATACCCTGCAAATCAAATTCGACGCCGCCGCGTATTTCTGCCTGCAAAACAAAGCCCACCCCCAAGGGCCGCACCTTTTCGGCAAACAACATTAAGGAAGGAACATGAAGTAACTTCTTCAAAATTGGAAAGGAGGTTCAGTGACTCGATTGGCAGGTGCCGGCGGCAGGGATAGCGGCCGCCAAGCCTACATGGACGTATTCACGGCGTCCTGTCGAGCGAGTCACCGAACCTCCATAATGCTTACTGTTTCGAGAAGTTATTTTGCGCATATTCCTAAGCGTCAATTCTCCATAACAAGGGCACGCAGAGCTTACTCTCCGTGCCCTTTATTTTTTCCGCTCCCAATATTTTGAAACCATGACTCACGCCAGCAATTTATTCTCCCAAGCCAAAAAATTCATTCCAGGCGGTGTTAATTCACCCGTTCGTTCCTTCAGCGGTGTAGGCGGCACGCCAATCTATTTAGACCATGCGCAAGGCGCTTATGTTTACGACAGTGAACACAAGCGCTATATCGATTACGTCGGTTCCTGGGGGCCGATGATTTTGGGCCACGCTCATCCCGATGTGATCTCAGCCGTCAAGCAAACCGCCGAAAAAGGCCTGAGTTTCGGCGCACCAACCGAAATCGAAACCGTGATGGCGGAAAAAGTCTGCGAACTAATACCCTCGGTGGAAATGGTGCGCATGGTCAGTTCCGGCACCGAAGCGACGATGAGCGCGATACGTCTGGCCCGCGGTTACACAGGGCGCGACAAGATCGTCAAATTCGAAGGCTGTTACCACGGTCATTCCGATTCGTTGTTGGTTAAAGCAGGTTCCGGCGCCCTAACCTTTGGCGTACCGAGTTCTCCGGGAGTACCCGCCGCATTGGCAGCCGACACGATTACGCTGGCTTACAACGATAGCGAAGCGGTACGCAGCACGTTTGCCGAATTGGGGGACAAGATCGCCTGCATCATCGTCGAACCCGTGGCCGGCAACATGAACTGCATTCCCCCTGAACCCGGATTTTTGCAAACCTTGCGCGAAAGCTGCGATCGACACGGCAGCGTACTGATCTTCGATGAAGTGATGACAGGCTTTCGCGTCGGTTTGCACGGCGCGCAGGGTTTATACGGCATAGAACCCGATCTGACGACCTTGGGCAAAATCATAGGCGGCGGTCTGCCGGTCGGAGCGTTCGGCGGCAGCCGCAAGATCATGGAATATCTGGCACCCCTGGGCCCCGTTTATCAGGCCGGCACCTTGTCCGGTTGTCCGGTGGCGATGGCAGCCGGTTTGAAAACCTTGGAATTAATAGCTGAACCAGGATTTTACGACGCATTGTCGGCCAAGACGGCCCAACTGCTAACCGGCTTGCAGGGCGCAGCCGACCAAGCCGGCATTGCTTTCACGACCAATCAGGTTGGAGCGATGTTCGGTTTGTTCTTCAGCGAGGAAAAGTCTATCCGTCGTTTCACTCAAGTCATGCAATGCGATCAGTCGCGGTTCAAGCGCTTCTTCCACGCCATGCTGGAACAAGGTATCTATTTGGCGCCGTCGGCCTTCGAAGCCGGTTTCGTGTCCGCCGCGCACAGTGACGCGGATATTCGAGCGACTATAGTCTCCGCAGACACGGTATTTAAAAGCCTATGATGGAAATAGGACTATGGCTACCGGCACTCCTGCTGGCGGCATTAGTCGGTTATGTTGTCAGTGCCTTACTGGCGACTAAACGCCGGCAAGAATTAACCGAAGTAATCGAATCTCAACAGGCTCAACTGCAACAACAACACATCAAATTGGCGGTGGCCGAGGAAAGACTAACCCTGCTTCAGCAAAAAGAAGCCGAGTTGCAAAACCTGCAGCAGCAATTGCTAGAGGTCAAAACCGAAAATGCCGATCTGAATGCCAGGCAACAGGAACAACACAAAAGCAACGCCGAAAAAATCCGTTTGCTGCAGGAAGCGGAAAATCAGCTGAAACTCCAATTCGAAAATCTGGCGCATAAGATTTTCGAAGAACGCGGCAAACAATTCGTCGAACACAATAAAACCAGCATCGAATCCTTGATGGCGCCTTTGAAGGAGCAACTGGGCGAATTCAAGAATCGGGTCGAAAGCGTCTACGACCACGAAACCAAGGATAGAATTTCCTTGCGCGAAGAAATCGTCTCGCTGCGCCGCGATACCCAAAAGATGAATCAGGAAGCCTTGAATCTGACCCGCGCGTTGAAAGGGGACCACAAAGTCCAAGGCAACTGGGGCGAAATGATTCTGGAAAAAGTGCTGGAACAATCGGGATTGCGCAAAGGCCTGGAATACGAAACTCAAGGCAGCTTCCGTGACGAAAACCAGCGTTTGTTTAAACCCGACGTCATCGTTCGCTTACCGGACAACAAAGATGTCATTATCGATTCCAAAGTTTCTCTGCTTGCCTACGAGAGTTACTGCTCGGCCGAAGACGACAAGCAACGCACCGAAGCCTTGAAACAACACATAGAAGCGGTGCGCAATCACATCAAAGGTTTGAGCGACAAGGATTATTCCGCTCTAAAAGGCTTGCGTTCTTTGGATTTTGTGTTGTTGTTCATGCCGATAGAAGCCGCCTTCATGGCGGCCTTTCAAGCCGACGAAAAACTGTTCAACGATGCTTTCGAACATAAAATCGTCGTCGTCACCCCGACTACGTTGCTGGCCACGTTGCGCACGATTCAAAACATCTGGCGTTACGAACAACAAAACGAAAATGCCAGGTTGATAGCCGACAAGGCAGGCAGCTTATACGACAAGATCAGAGGCTTTGTCGAAGATATCGAAAAACTGGGCAATCAACTCGGTACCGTACAAAAAACCTACGACGGCATCGTCAACAAGCTGACGACGGGGAGCGGCAACCTGTTGCGGCAGGCTGGGGCATTGGAAGAGTTGGGGGTAAAAGTCAAGAAAAAGTTGCCTAAAAGCATGACCGAACAAATGCATATCGACGATGAAAATGCTTGATTCCGCCGATAAAACCGGTGGGTTGAGCATTTTTAGGCTTCCGACTTAAGCCGGGACAGTCAGAGATTAAGTCGTTCGTGGTGAGCAAAGTCGAACCATGAATGGCTTAATCGTTCGCCCTGAGCTTGTCGAAGGGTGAACGGTTAAGCCTCCCTCGGTGTCCCGTTTTAAACGAGAAGCTCATTTTTAGTAATAACAAATTAAAAATATCTTTTAATCTATTATTACTACTAGCAGAGGTCATGGTTGTGGATAACCATTGTTTTTTGATAACTATCAATGGAATGTTAAAAATATAAACCTGTGTTGAACGTTGGTTTTGGTCGGTTGATTGCTTGTTGATAACTTAAACCCTGCATCATTTCCGAATTTTACCCACAGTTTTTACTGCATAATGCCCACAAGTTTTTAACAGCTGTGGGTGTAAGCCTTGGGATTGGGGTGCGATTCAAACTGAGGCGCAATAAAAAATGAAACGCTGCGCCCATCAGGTCGACTTATTTGACCCATTAGAACCCTGGCAAAGGCGAAATCCAGGCTGAAATCCCGTATTTTGTCTCGCGCTATCATCGGGGCAATGACTGCCGCTGATAGCGTGGGACAAACACTGCGGGTCTTACTCAAATTAGGTTGGGTCGAAACCCCTTGAATGGCACGAGGCGTAACACTTGTCTGCAAAACGATAACCACCTCGGTTTGAATTGCACCATCGATCAATGCCGGTTTCAGGCCAGCATCGATTTCAACTGCGCCAGACTGGCCTTGCCCCGCTGTTTGATTTCTTCCGGCGCCAACTGTTTGCGGTTGGCCCATTCCAAATCCTCTTCCGGCAATTCGGCTAAAAACCGGCTGGGTTCCGATTCCGAGATTTCGCCATAGCGCTTGCGATGCGTGCAATAGCTGAATGTCAGGGTTTTTTGGGCGCGGGTGATGCCGACATAGGCCAGACGGCGTTCTTCCTCGATATTGCCGGTTTCTATGCTGTTTTGATGCGGTAGCAGGTTTTCTTCCATGCCGATCAGAAACACATGCGGAAACTCCAGGCCTTTGGCCGCATGCAGTGTCATCAAACTAACCTGGTCGCCCGCTTCCTCTTCCTGATTTCGGTCCAGTATGTCCAGCAGCATGACTTTGGCGATCACCTCGGTCAACGATTTTTGCCCTTCTTCCTCGCTGCCCGCGATGCGTTGCAGCCATTCGATCAACTCCAGCACGTTCTTCATGCGCCGCTCGGCGGCCGCCGGCGTTTTGCTGTTTTCCTGCAACCATTGCTGGTAATTGATCTGCTCCAGCATTTGATGGACGACTTTAAAAGTCTCTTCCCGCTCGATTTTCAACGCGGTCTCGTTGATCCACCCGCAAAACTTGGTCAGCCGCTGCACAGACTTTTCCGACAGCCGCTGCTGCAGCCCGAATTCCGAACAGGCATCGAACATGCTGATATGGCGTTCGTTGGCATAAGCGCCCAGTTTTTCCAGCGTCGTCGGCCCGATTTCCCGCCTCGGGGTATTAATGATGCGCAAAAATGCCGCATCGTCGCCTGGATTGACCAGCAATCGCAGATAGGCCAATACGTCTTTGATCTCGGCATAGGCAAAAAACGAGGTGCTGCCGCTGATGAAATACGGCACGTTATTTTCGCGCAACTCCTTTTCGAACAAGCGGGACTGGTGATTGCCGCGGTATAAAATCGCGTAGTCGGAATAACGCCCCCCGTGCTTGAAGCGGTGATGCACGATCTCGGCGGCGATTTGCTTGGCCTCGGCCTGATCCGATTTGTGGCTCAACACGCGCAAGGGGTCGCCGTAGCCGAGCTCGCTCCATAGTTTTTTTTCGAACGTATGCGGATTATTGGCGATCAACTGGTTGGCTACCTTCAAAATCCGCCCTGAAGAGCGGTAGTTTTGCTCCAATTTGATCACTTGCAATCGGCCGTAGTCTTTTTGCAACTGGCTCAGATTTTCCGGTTGCGCGCCGCGCCAGGCATAGATGGATTGATCGTCGTCGCCGACCACGGTAAAGCGGCCTAGATTCCCCGCCAACAGCTTTACCAACTGGTATTGCGTGATATTGGTATCCTGATATTCGTCCACCAACAAATAACGAATCTTGTTCTGCCACTTTTCCAACACTTCGGCATGTTGCTGAAACAACAACACCGGCAGCAGAATCAGATCGTCGAAGTCGACGGCGTTATAAGCCTTCAGGCTTCGGCTGTAGGCGTCGTATAACAGGGCTGGCGCCAACGTCAGCGCATCGGCACGACTAATCGCCTGCGGCGGCGTGACAAACGCATTTTTCCACTGGCCGATTTGACTATTGTATTGGTCGACTTGGTCGATATCGCAGTCCTTGACGCCTTGGCTGATCAAATTGCGCAGCAAGGTCAGCCTGTCCTGCTCGTCGAACAGGGTAATGGAAGCCTTATAATCCAGCGCCTTATGTTCTGCGCGCAAGATATCCAGCCCCAGGGAATGAAAGGTCGATACCCTGAGTCCACGGCTTTGCTTGTCGTCCAATAACCGGCTGACCCGGCTTTTCATTTCCCTGGCCGCCTTGTTGGTAAAGGTCACGGCGGCGATATGCCGGGCGGGCGTACCTTGCTGAACAAGATAGGCGATTTTCTCGGTAATCACCCGTGTTTTGCCGCTGCCGGCGCCGGCCAGCACCAGTAACGGACGATCGATGATTTTAACGGCGGCTTGTTGTTGGGGATTCAGTTTAGGTGGCATTCGAAGCTGATTGGGCGACTACTGGAACGCCACCGAAAGCGTGGCAGGGGATCACGCTATTTTATCCGAATACGCCCCGCCTTAATCGGGAAGTGCCGAGATAATTTTCAGCAATGGCGCTTGCTACCCGTGTCGCCTGCAATAATCCAGCGCCGATTTCCGTTTCTGAATACATGTTGACGCCGGGCGAAAATTGAACACCTGTACCGGTTGAAAGCTGCCAGCGTTATTCCACTCGGAGGCCACATTAACGTGACGGTTTGACCGATAACCGCATATTCGAGGCCAAGTTTGGCAGATACGAAATATAAAACGAAGACGCCAAGCATCCAGAGTAGATCGATTAGCCATTTCCGATGCAGCGTCAACCAGTTCTTGGTCATCCTGGAAAGGTCATTTCGTCGATGGAATAAAAAGCGTGAGGCGTATCGTTAATTAAAGCCGCAAGTACCCAAGGCGTTGTCGTTCATGGATAGCGCCTGTATCCTGACCGGTCGGCGCACTCCTATGAAGCGTTCGCGCCAATAAGTTTGCCGTAAACTGGACAGCATGACCCGACCGGTTCGGCTGCTGGGGGCGTGTACGAAGTTGTCGTCGCCGACATAAATGCCGACATGCGAAAAAGGTTTGTCGGTGTGGAAAAACAACAGATCGCCGGGTTGGCGCTGCTCGGGTTGGATGGGCGGCAATTGCCGGGCCAAAGATTGCGTCGTACGAGGCAGCCGCAAGCCCTGGCGCTTGTAAACATAAACCACCAAACCGCTGCAATCGAAACCCTCTTCGAGCGATTGACCACCGTAAACATAAGGTTGACCTTGAAGTTGCAATGCTTCCTGTGCCGCGCGGTTGTTGCCGGGATCGGGGCGGATATTGTTCGTCAACGCCGGCTTTTCGGTGCTGGCGCAGCCCGACAGCAGCAGGATTAATAGTAACGAAACGTGAAATGACGGGCGGTAAAAAGGCATCGTCTATGGCGGTTTGATCATGTAGAACGGTTCTGATTATAGATTGCTTTCAATTATTTGGCATTGAGCTATTTGTCGACGGTCGCGAAATCCCGGCATGCTTGTCCTGAGAGAGACATGCGCCTGACATAGTGGCATGGCGAATTATTGACAGAATTGGGTCGATAAAAATATCGTCACATATCATGCCTAATGGAGTCGGTGAGTTCTTGTGTGCCGCCTCGATACATTGCCTAAGATTCTCGGGTCAAATAGACTCGAACAAATCCATCTGTCGATAGCGATGACATGCATTGGGCTGTTGCAAAGCGGACAATGTCACTCCCAATAGTCGCACTTTTTTCTCCCCAATGCCTGTGTCTTTCAATAAGTCGGTGATTACCCGTGTGCAGGCAGGGTTTTCCGAAATCGCTTCCGAAAGAGTGCGACTGCGGGTAATCTGGACGAAATTTTGGTATTTGATTTTGATCGTCAAGGTAAAGGCGGTTAGCTGCTTTTCGGCTAGCCTGGTCAGGGCTTGGCATAACAATTGTTGCAAATGCCGATGTATCAGTTCCGGATCGGCGATGTCGTCGGCAAAGGTGGTTTCGACTCCGATCGATTTGCGTTCGCGCCTGGCATTGACCGGGCGCCTGTCTATGCCGCGGGCGATATCGTAATAATGGGCGGCCGCCTTGCCGAAATGCTGTTGTAATATTGCCAGTGGCATACGTTTCAAGTCCAGACCGGTATTTATGCCCAATTCCCGCATTTTTCTTTCGGTGACGGAGCCTATGCCGTGAAATTTGCCTATGGGCAATTTTTCGACGAAATCTTCGGCCTGATTGGGTGAAATCAGGTATAAACCATCCGGCTTGTCCAGATCGGAAGCGATTTTGGCTAGAAATTTGTTACAAGAAATGCCGGCAGAGGCGATCAATCGGGTTTCGCGGTGTATGTCCAGTTTGATTTGTTTGGCCAGCAAGGTGGCCGAACCATGGAATAAAGGGCTGGCACTGACGTCCAGATAGGCTTCGTCCAGCGATAACGGCTCTATCAGGTCGCAATAACGGGCAAATATACCGCGGATGATTTCGGAGGCTTCACAATAGGCGTCGAAACGTGGCTTGATAAAAATGGCCTGCGGGCAAAGCCGATAAGCTTGAGCAGACGGCATGGCCGAATGTATGCCGTAACGCCGCGCCTCGTAACTACAGGTCGCTACGACGCCGCGTGAATCGGGTTTGCCGCCGACAACAACGGGCTTGTTGCGGTATTGGGGGTTGTCGCGTTGCTCGACCGCCGCGTAAAACGCATCCATGTCGATGTGGATGATTTTGCGCGGCGAGTCTTGCATGACTTAGGGCAGGTCGGAAGACTCCAGTTGGGCGGTGTTATTCCAGTCGGAAAATGGAAACGGCAGTTGCTCGGTGTTAAAGGTCAAAAACAGCAGAATATGGAAATGATAGGTGGACAGGCTGCGGCCAAAGCCCAGAATGTTGGGATTGGTGCTGCCGGTCAATAAGGTCGATCCGACCTGTAACAATACGATCAGCCACAGCATCAGCTTGACCATGCTGTCTATCACGGCAAAGATCAGCATGAAAATGATGCGTTTCCAGGTCTCGATTTTTTTCAGATTTTCGTTGATCTGGTCTTGCATGGTATTAGCCTCTGTTCATGACGTCCCGCAAATCCAGAGCGGCGGCGTTGGCGCGGGCGATATAGTTGGCCATGGCCAGCGAGTAGTTCGCGAACATGCCGAATCCGTCACCGTTCAGTACGACCGGACTCAACGTGGGGGTCAGGGCATTTTCCAATGCCTGAATCATATTGTCCAACGTGTTCATTGCTCGCTTGTCCAGCAAAATGTCGGAAAAGTCGTGCTTGATGGCCTTCAAAACGTGCAGCAAGGCCCAGCAGGCTCCGCGCGCTTCGTAAAACACGTTATCGATTTCCATCCAGGGGGTTTGACCTATGGTCGGCATGTTCATATCGACCAGATTCGAAGGGTCCCCGTGAGTCGCACCGGAAAATTTGTCGGTACTCGCGGCCAAGCGGGTAGATAAGCCACCCAAGCGTTTGATCACCACTTCGGTGTATTGCCACAGGTTATCGGCGCGAGAATGGAATTGCGCGGGTTTGGAAGTCGAACTCGGGTTTTGCAGGCGGCTCATGTATTTGTGCAAGGCCTCTATGCCCTTGACATATTCGGCCTCGGTGGACGGTAGGGCCCAGGAATTGTGTTCGTAATAAAAATAAGGTTCGGCTTGCGCCAAATCCGGGTCTTCCGCCGATTGCGATTGGTCGCGGGCAAAGTGATTGCGCAAAGCGGTCGTGGCATCGCGAAGCATGACCAAGGCGCCGTATTCCCAGTTTTGAATGTTATCGCAGAACAAGCCGGGAGGCGCCACGTCGTTAGTCAGATAGCCGCCGTGTTTGAACAGTATCGTCTCGGCGATGTGAGCCAGAGTGTTCGCGTAGACGTAACCTATGGGCATTTGATCGGTATGGGTTACATTCATCCGCTCGATCGCTTCGTCTTGAACGTTAAACTGACTGGGTTCGCGGCTCCACCATTCGCCCAATATCAGCATGACGATCGCCACAACACCGACTAGTGTGCCAAAACCCCAGAGTATACCCTTAGACTTTGCGTCTTCGTAAGCTTGCGGATTGTCTGACATGGGTTGTGTATCCTGATATGACCAAAAGAGTAAAAGAATAACCGCTATCCTAATTGTATGGTAGCACGGTTTTTCTGTAGGGCATCTGCTTAGTGCAGTTGATGATAGCCAACGGCGAGCGGTGGCGGTGTCAACAAAGGCGGCATTTGCACGAAAAATCCCCTGGTTTCCAGGCTAGTCATTACCCGAGTGACGTCTTCCCTTGCTAGTTTTCGGTCGGCGGACAGTTGTAATTCCATGACAAATTCCAGGCGTCCAAGACTGTTATACAAGGCTTCCGGAACGGAAGAAAAATCGTCTCTCTTGTCCAGATACAAGTAAAGTTCATCTTTTTTCAGGCTTTTATAAATAAAGCATAACATCGTGCTGGCTCCGGAAGGCTAAACATGCCAATTCTAACGGTTTTTCGCTAATATTTTCAGCTCGCTTTTTCCTGTTTAGGCGCCCATGCAAAATTCCACAATTAAGCTTGACCGTTTTTTTTACACCGCCTGTTACTTCGAGGCGGCCTTGACTTTGTTAGCACTGATATTGGGCTGGCTGCTCGATGTCCATCCTTTTGTCCATCTGAATTTCGACGAGCAGGCCTTGGCAAACGGCTTGCTGCTGACGTTGCCTTTGTTGCTGCTATTTCTGACGATGCAGCAATTTCCCTATGTTCCCTTGCAAAAGATCAGGACGCTGCTGATGGAAACATTGGGGGCGCGTTTGAATGGCTGTCACTGGACAGACTTGTTGATACTGGCGGCCATTGCCGGCTTTTCCGAGGAAGTCTTATTTCGCGGGGTGATACAACCTTGGCTGGAAAATGTAAGCGGCATGACGGGAGGCTTGTTGCTCAGCAATGTCATATTCGCCTTGGTGCATGCGGTGACGCCGCTGTATGCGTTGTTGGCGATGTTAATGGGTTTATATTTAGGCATGAGCCTGGATTTCGGCGGTGAACGAACGCTGTTGACGCCTATTGTGATTCACGGCTTTTATGATTTCATCGCTTTCGTTGTTATCCTAAAGGACTACCGGAACAATCGTTAATCACCTTGCTATGTCCGTATCTTCCGAAAAAACAACAGTTTTAACTCCCCATTGGGCGATATGCGCAACGATGATGACGTTGCTAATCGCCTATAACGTCGTTTGCCACCTCTGGCCCGATGACATCAAAATTAATCTGGGCGAAGCGCAACGCGAGCTGATCCGAACCATACTGTATGTGATCGCGATTATATTGTTTCCGTTGACCAATTTGATGCGACATGTGCTGTTGCGCTTGAATCAAACCATGCCCGGAGCTAAAGCTGCCGAGCGGCGTTATTTTATGACGGTGATCGTCACTCAAGGCATGATCGAGCCTGTTGGCTTGTTCGGCTTGTTGATGTTTATTCTGGGTGACGATTTCAATACCTTATACATATTCACTGTGCTGGGTGCGCTTGGTATTTATCTGCACCGGCCTAAATGGGTTGAACTACAAAGCATAGAATACGCATTAACCGAGATGAACGATCAGGGGTTTTGAAACCTGGGCGGGCGGCTTTGGTTTAATATCGGCATATCAGTGTATTGTCGCCTGACGGTCGCATTCGGGCTTCCGTGCCGGGACGGCGGGCTGGCCACGAGGATTAGGCCAGGCGCTTTTCCAGATTAGCTCTGAGCAACTCTAAAAAATCCTCTGTCGTCAGATAATGGGATGCGTTCAAGGCGTCACCATGGATGCACATGGCTAAATCCTTGGTCATTTGTCCGGACTCGACCGTATCGACACAGAGTTTTTCCAGCGTTTGGCAAAAACGAATCAGTTCCGCGTTGCCGTCCAGCTTGCCGCGAAATGCCAAGCCACGGGTCCAGGCGAAAATCGACGCAATAGGATTAGTCGAGGTTTTTTGGCCTTGGCTGTGCAGGCGGTAATGGCGGGTCACGGTGCCGTGGGCGGCTTCCGCTTCCAGCGTTTTGCCGTCCGGCGTCACCAGCACCGACGTCATCAAACCCAGCGAACCGAAACCTTGGGCCACGACGTCGGATTGCACATCGCCGTCATAGTTTTTGCAAGCCCAAACGAAGCCGCCGTTCCATTTCAAGGCCGAAGCCACCATGTCGTCTATCAATTTGTGTTCGTAGCCGATGCCTTTGGCCGTAAAACGATCTTGGTATTCGGTTTGGTATATCGTCTCGAAAATGGTTTTGAAGCGGCCGTCATATGTTTTCAGGATGGTATTCTTAGTGGATAAATACAAAGGCCAGCTGCGGTCAAGAGCCATATTAAAACAGCTGCGGGCGAAGCCTGTGATCGATTCGTCGGTGTTATACATCGCCATCGCGACGCCGTCGCCCTCGAAATGATAGACCTCGCGACTGAGCTCGGGGCCGCCGTCGTCGGGGGTGAAGCTGATGCGTAACACACCCTTGCCCTTTGTCACGAAATCGGTGGCGCAGTATTGGTCGCCGAAAGCATGCCGCCCTATGCAGATCGGTTTGGTCCAATTCGGCACCAAGCGCGGTACGTTCTTGCAGATGATGGGCTCGCGAAACACGGTGCCGTCCAGGATATTACGAATAGTGCCGTTCGGAGATTTGTACATCTTCTCGAGGCCAAATTCTGCGACTCTGGCTTCGTCAGGCGTGATCGTGGCGCATTTGATGCCTACGCCGTGTTTTTTGATTGCATGGGCGGCCGCTACGGTGACGCTGTCGTCGGTGGCATCGCGCTTCTTTATGTCGAGGTCGTAATAGGCTATGGGCAAGTCCAGATAAGGCAATACCAGTTTTTGCTTGATGTAGTGCCAGATGACGCGAGCCATTTCATCGCCATCGATTTCGACCACTGGATTATCCACCCTTATTTTTGCCATGACTCGCTCCCGGAATGACCAATGCCCAAGTATAGCGCGCCATTGTTAACTGCTTAGGATTTACAGGTTTTGATTATCGGTTTGGTTGCACCGTATGTCGGTTCATTGTATAAGTGCATACGGCGTCCAAGGGACTATTGGCGCCATCAATAGCAGCCTGGCTGCGGAGTACACAATGAAAGAATATCGAGAAGTGCGTAATCATTTGCTGAGCATGTTGGAAGAACTCGACGACAGGCTGGGCAAAATTACCGATGACGTCAAACATGCCGATAAGCCTTTGGATCAGGATTTTTCCGAACAAGCCGTCGAAGCCGAGAACGACGAGGTATTGGATGCCTTGGGTAATAGCGCGCGCGTCGAAGTGGAAAAGATCAAGCAGGCCATTTCCAGAATCGATTCCGGCACTTACGGTATCTGCCTGATTTGCGGCGAAACCATCCGTAATGAACGTTTGGCGGCTTTGCCTTACGCCAATCTCTGTATCCGTTGTGCCCAGCGCAAGGAAGGCCGGTAAAATCAGGTCGGCGATCCGCTTAGGCACGGCCAAGACAATGCTATTTCGCCGCAAATTTTAGACTACCTTAAACTATGCCTGCCGCACTTCGAATTCCGAGAGTTTATTTCCCCGATCATCCGGGAAAGAATGCCTATAATCCGGAATTCGAAGGAAATCGATTATTACGCCATTACCTCGCCGGGAAATAAACCATGGACATCGCCGAATTATTGACCTTTTCCGTTAAGAACAAAGCCTCGGATTTACATCTTTCCGCCGGCCTGCCACCCATGATACGCGTCGACGGCGATATTCGCCGCATCAACATTCCGGCCCTGGAGCATAAGGAAGTGCATGCCTTGGTTTACGACATCATGAACGACAAGCAGCGCCGCGATTACGAGGAGTTTCTGGAGACGGATTTTTCGTTCGCCCTGCCCGGCGTGGCCCGTTTCAGGGTCAATGCCTTCAATCAGGATAGAGGGGCCGGCGCCGTGTTCAGGACCATTCCGTCCAAAGTATTGACGCTGGAAGAGTTGGGCGCGCCGAAATTTTTCGAGGAATTATGCACCAAGCCACGCGGCCTGATTCTGGTGACGGGACCCACGGGTTCCGGCAAGTCCACGACCTTGGCGGCGATGATCAACCATATCAATGTCAACGATTACGCGCACATCTTGACCATTGAAGATCCTATCGAGTTCGTGCACGAAAGCCAGAAGTGCTTGATCAACCAACGCGAGGTACACCGTGACACGCTGGGATTCAACGAAGCTTTGCGCTCGGCTCTCAGGGAAGACCCGGACATCATTCTGGTCGGCGAGATGCGGGATTTGGAAACCATACGCTTGGCGCTGACGGCGGCCGAAACAGGCCACTTGGTATTCGGCACGTTGCACA
>JAQTYP010000222.1 GCA_028688235.1 Methylomonas sp. | reverse complement strand
GCGTAAGCCGCCCGGCGTGCGCCGCCGATTACCATTGGAAAGAGGCTACTAAATCCTGCGTTAAAAACGATTACGGCGCCCGCTGTCCGCCCGGTTACGGCCTGTATTTGCCCGATCAGATTTGCGTGAAGGACGGCGATACCTGCACCAAAAACAGCAGTGACGCTTATTGGCACTGTACCGACAATAGCAACCCCAACGATCCCGGCGTTAACGCGACGCCGGGGCCGTGCGCGTTGAATGCCTGTCCTGGCGGGGGTACCGGCGGCACGGGCGGCACCGGGGGAACGGGGGGTACAGGAGGTACCGGCGGCGATACCGGCGGGGGTTCTGGCGGTACCGGCGGCAGCGATCCGCCGCTCGGCTGCCCGCCCGGCTGGCATCCCAATCAATTCGGCCCCGGCTGCGAGCAGGACGATTGCCCGGCGGGCGAAGAGTATCAATACGACGCCACCGGCAAGCGGATCGGCTGCGGCCCCATTCCGCCAGATCCCACGCCCGCCCCGACGCCCACGCCTGCGCCTTACCCCACGGTAGCGCCGACGCCCGTGCCTTCCGGTGCGCCGAACCCTTCGCCGTCGCCCGGCACGGGGGGCGGTGGTACCGGCGGGGGCGACACCGGCGGCGGGACCGGGGGAGGTGGAACGGGAGGTGGCGGTACAGGCGGCGGTGGAACAGGGGGTGGCGGTACGGGGGGGACGGGCGCCGGCAATACGATTGATACGTCCGATCTAGCCAAGGAGGCGACGCTTTCTCATATTGCGCAAACCCTTGATCAGGGTATTAAGCTCACAGATACCACGGCGAAACCGGCCAAGCCTAAATTCGGGGATGCGCCGACTATTGATGAAAGCACAGATAAGCTCGTCAATTTAATTAAAAATCGTCCGTTTGTGCAGGATTTAATGTCGATTAAGGACGGTATATCGATTTCTTATGGGTCGTGCCCTTTCTTTATTTCTTTTGATCTTAATTTGCCCGGAGTGACGCGCCGGGTTGAGACTAATATTGTCTGTGATTTACTGGACGGTTATCGGGAATATATCCAGCTTGTAGCCCATATTTGTTATTATATGGCTGGCATGTATATCTTTTTTGTAAGCTAACGGGGTGGTTGTTATGGATATTGACATATCTACAATATCAAAAACCCTTTGGGATGGCGAAGTTTGGATTGCTGAATATATTTATGATTTCGTCATGTTTTTCCCGCGCTTGTTCTACTCGGCGATTGTGAACGGTGCCGAGCATGCGTTGGATGCGATACCTGATCCGTGTTGTGTGCGTGATTTTATTCAAGATTTCAATACGCTTCAGGGCTTGTCAGGCGGCGGCGGTGGCGGGGGTGGAAGTAGTGTAAATATTGGCGCTGGCGTCGCTTATATGCTTGGAATTTTCGACGTTGAAGTTGGCGTTAAGGTGTTATTTTGCGCTATGTTATCGAGGTTTATTTTTCGTCATTTGCCCTTGATAGGGAGATAAGATGGCTATTACCGGCATTATTGGGCTACCTGGACACGGCAAAAGTTATAGCGCCGTGGAAATCGCCATATTGCCAGCTTTGAGTGAAGGCAGGGCGGTTTATACCAATATCCCTTTACGGCTGGATGTGATACAAGCCGATTTTCCTGGGGCGCGAGTCTTTCCGGTTGAGCTTAATGAGCAAAATTGCGCGAATCCGCAGTTCTGGGAATTCGAGCCGGGAGCCTTGATCTGCCTGGATGAATTGTGGCGGGTTTGGCCGTCCGGGTTAAAAGCAAATCAGATACCGGAGTTTCAATTATCCTTTATTAAGGAACATCGCCACCGTACTGATTCGGAGGGGCGTTGGCAAGATATTGTGCTTGTCTCGCAAATGCTTACCGATATGCCGTCGATTATTTACGGTAACGTAGAAACTACGGTTTACTGCCTGCAAATGACTGAATTAGGGCTTAATGATCGGTTTGTTAGGGAGTATTATCGTGGTGCAATTCAGAAATACACGACCAAAAAAGAACAGTTTATTAACAATGAGCGTTGCCAGTACCATGAAAAGGTATTCCGCTATTATCGCAGCGCCACTAAAGGGGTAGGGGATGCCGGACCAAAGGGCGGCAAGATCGTCAAGCAAAGCCTTTTACGTTCCTGGCGCTTCCAGGCTGGTGCCGCCGTTGTGGCGTTGGCGTTCCTGGTGTCCGGCCTTTCCGGTCGTCAGGCCGTGGGTACGATTGACGACATGAAAAAGGCCAAAGTTGCCGCCAGTCCTGAGCCGTCGCCAACCGTAGTGGCTCAAGCCACGCCAGTTCCGCAACCGGTTGTGAAAAACCAACCGCCTCCGGAACCTGTTGAGTCCGAACGCTGGCGGCTGGCGGGTGCCCATGGTTCGGGGGCGGATCGTCGATTCTTAATCACGGACGGCAAGCACTCGCGTTGGTTATCCGCCGCTAAGTGCCATCGGGATGATTTGGACGATGTTTGCGTGGTTCGGGGCGAGCTGATTACCTCCTGGACCGGTCCCGCTCGTAACGGTGGGCGTTGGTTGCCAAGAGAAATAGAGCGCGGCCTAGAGTCCAAGCGTTCTGAGTCGTCAGCTATCGAGCCAGGGGTCGAATTCTCTATGGCTCCGCCCACGCATACGGTCTCGGTTGATCGCAGATAATTGGGTAGGCGCGGTGACTCTTGTTTATTCAGGCCAGAAATCCGGGCTCAAGATTTCGGATTCTTCCCATTCGCAAGAAGTTGGAAACGTGTCCTCTAGAAGGGCGGTCTCGTCGGAAGCCAGTTCTACCGCTTCAGGGTACGCATTCTCCATTTCGGTTTTCACGAAGCGTTTGAGGCTTGGGTTTTCTTTTAAGACTCGTTCGATATCTCGTCGTTGTACGCGTATCGTTCCTTTCCAGCTTGAGGACCGTTGGTCGGGTTGGTACTTCCATTTCAGCAAATGTGCGATCAGAACTCGGAAGCGTCGATAGAGTTCTCTCTTGTAGTTAGCCACTTCCGCTTCTAGCTCCTCAATCAAATGGGTCTGGTCGACCAGCGTAAACCGGCCTGATCGGATCAGTTCGGCTTGCTGCGTCAGCCATGCCGCATGGTCGGTGTCATACAGGTTTGCGCTCATAATTTCGGCCTCTTTCTCGCATCCGGTTACGTTATTTCAAAGTGTGACAATGCGCCGTTCTAGCGAGCAATTCTAGGGCAGTGGAAAAAGCGTTGCTATCCGGAGTGAAGGTCAAGAATTGAAGGGCAGGGCTGGAAAGCCTGATAGCCGGTCGTGGCCGCTCGGCCGCAAGGAAGCGGCCGCACAGTTCCAGCCCCACCTAAGAGCGCCAGGGACCGGCAGTCACGGCGCGCGAGCTGACCGCTCCGCGACACAAATGCCGGATCGTGTCCCAAGTAGACCGCTCTTTAGGCTCGTCTAAGCCAACGGCGTTCACGGCGCTCGAGTATTCGCTTGCTTCGGCTAGGCCGGACGCCCGGGGGTCTAGGCGGCATATGTTTTCCCGCCTCGATTGCCGCTCTTACGGCGCCTTGGAATCGCTTAAAGATTTCCGCATCGTGCCTTGCTTCCAATCGTTCCCGTTCGTGGATCGCTATGATTGCTTCCATGCGCTCAATGGCTCTCAAGTCGCCGCCGTGCAGCCTCGCACGCGTCGCGCCTTTCAAATAGCCTTCATGGTCGAAATAGATGCCTTCCCATGTCTCTCCAAGCCACGAAAGATCACGCCCCAGTATCTGCATCAGCAGCTTGACCGCCTTAGGCGGTCCTTTCTGATCCCAGCGTTTCGCGGTGATTGTTGAGACTTCCAGGTATTCGGCCAGCGCTTTCGGGCTTCCGAATCCGGCGCGGCCTCGGATGAGCGGGAATGGTTCCATTGGCAAAGCTCCTTGGTTGCGGAATGTGTTCGATTACGCTGCAACGGGGCGGGTTCCGTTTCGTTGTGCTGATATGGCGCCTATCTGATCTTCTATTTTACATAATATACATTATGCGCAATTCGGAAAAAGATTCCTAAATATCGGCAAAAATTCGCAAATCGGCTACGCTCGATAGTCCGTAAAGCCCAAAGGGAGAAGCTATGAAAGGCGCACAACGCAAGCGGAAACGGCAGGTTTCGGACTTCTACAAGCTGCGTAGCAAACTCGGGTTGAACCTCGCTCAGGCGGCGGAATTATGCGGGGTCACGGAACGAACCATCAAGAACTGGGACACGAAAGGCGCACCGGTTACGGCAATGCGCCTTTTACCGTTCTGGGACCGATACCACATACCATTCGAGGGTTGGGAGGGCTTTTGCTTCAGCCGAGGCGTGTTGCTATTTCGAGGCCGGGAGCGGTTCACGGCGGAGAGCTTGAAACGCCACCGGGACCAGTTGGCCATCCTGGGGATGCTGGAGACGGAGAAAGACCGGCGCCAGCGTGAACCCCTGCGGTTCTGGCTGGCGGATGGAAAGGCGATCCTACGGCGTTGGATGGAGCCCGTCAGGCGGTACCTGCGCCCTTTCCGGTTTGAATTACGGGTTGTACCCACTCACGAACGGGCTTGAGTGCCACCCATGGCACTAAGTGGGCCGGTCGGGGTCTAACCCATTAGACTAAGTGGGCCTACCCCAACCGCAAAAAAAGCAGAGCAAGAGCTCTTTTTTGGACTACCTCAACTGTCTAAAATTGATCAAAGTGCAACCCATTGCACTAAGTGGGGGTTATTACTACTCACCCCCACTTCTGAGGGGATGTGAATAACTTGCCGAAGAGCAGGAGCACTGAAACAGCCGGGACGTTTTCTGTGTCCGGTTGCGTTTATTGAGGCTCGATGACGCGGCTCATAGGACATAGGTCGGCAGTTTTCCCCGCCTCGCTCCGCTCGGAGGTTAGCACTACGAACAGAACCAGGAACGTCGCTCCGCGACTGTCACGGGCGGAGCGCTGCCCTGCCCTAGGGATGTCGGGAAAAACGACCGAGATCGACCGAGAGACGCCGGAGGGACCGCTGCGAAGGTTTGTTTTTAGGAAAAGGTGTTTTCGAGGTCGGAGAGTGACGACCAGGGCGGCGGAATGATCTAGGGGCGGTCTTCTCTGCCATGCCAAATGCGGAGAATAACGATGTTGCCGGCGGAATCGATTCGGTAGCGGAAGACGTAACCGCTTTTTCCGTATCCGGTGACGATATTTCGAGTGGCAGGGTTCTCGCGAATGGAGCGTCCGGCTAGGGGATGACGCTGAAGAAGTTCGAGAAGTTCGATTATGCGTTCCTTGGCATCTAGGGCGGCTTTGGGGTTCTTTTCTTCGAGGAAGGTAACAACACGATCAAGATCGCGGACGGCGGCACGGGAAAAAATCACTGCGGGCATGGTTGCCGCTCGCCACGGGAGCGCTTGTCAAGCCAATCAAGGACGCGAGTAGATTCGACACCACCGGAAGCGAGGTATTCGGCCCAGCGTCGGTCGTCCTCTTGATATTCGACGTCCTGGATAAGAAGGGATTCGATGGCGAGGTTCACCAGGACGTCTACGGTTTGATGCCGGGCATGCGCCAGGGCATCAAGGGCAGTACGGGTGGCATCGTCGATTTCTACGGATAACGTGGTCATGGCACCCTCAGGACTCGGTTTTTTGTAACCGGTTTCGATGAAAATAGGCGCTGATTTGTTCACGCGACATGGACGCGGTCAAGCTTTTTTCATGTTCGAGAATCAGCTTTTCGAGCAGGGATTGTCGGGTGAAATCCGGGCTATGTTCAAGCAAACGTTCAAGCGCAAAAAGCGCATCAGTAGAAAGCCACAGATCAAGCCGACGCTCGCCCTCCCAACAAGTCCTCCGTCGGCGACTTTCAGCCATACGCTGGGCAGCCGTTTTAGGATTGGCGGAAGACGGTCGACCTGGTCGGCGCTTAGCCGGAAAAGCATCTACCGTGGCGCTATCGTGAATGTCGATGGTCATTGTCGTGTCCGGTTACATTAAACTTAGGTTAATTGTAACCGGTTACGGAGATTAGTCAAGTGCTTTTGAGACAAAACCAGACACAAAAATGGGCACGAGGCCCAGAACATAACCGCTACTGACAGTGACGTGATTTACTTTTTTGGTGTGTCAAGCGCTCGAACGGGCTCGCCCGCTCCTCCTACGTCGTCACGGGCAGCCAGTTCGAGCGCTCTGAACCGCCCCGGCTTTTCCGGAGGCTAATTGTTGTGGGTCACGCGGCCATGGCGGACTCGGTAACGCTACGATAATAGGCGGCTTCGGCCTCGACAGGCGGAATATAACCAATTGGCTCCAACA
>JAQTYP010000221.1 GCA_028688235.1 Methylomonas sp. | reverse complement strand
CCCTTGGGTAGCAATACCGAGTTTCTTTGGACACCCTTGCCTTCGCCTACATTTTCCCTTCTCACAGGGCAATGGCTGGACTTTCACCAGCTTGCTGACTACCATGCCAGTCGCACCCGATTACGCTATCGCTAATCGGACCTACAGCTCTGGCCGTCGATGAAGCGTTTCCGTTGCGCGAGGTCGCTCCTTGGCGAGACGGCCATCCCTTGACGGCGGGCCTTGTGGCGCAATGGTTGCGGATCGAATTTACGGGACTTGCGTTTCGCGACGGTTTTGACCCGAAGTCACAAAAATTCAGCTTCCCCGAACAGCGCGGTGACCCTCGATTGTCGCCTTGACCGATAGGTTGCCCAGCAATTCAGGGTTCAATCGTTACGCGGTGCCTTCGGCTTGAGGTCAAGCCGGCACGGCGCGGGCGGGGCTGTGTCTAAAGTAGAGAATCATAACATCACGGCATTAAATCCATTGTCATTGGTATGACTTATTACTACTATAGAGCAAGGAGGTGCTGATTATGGCCCATGTCGAAAAATTGAGTATTGCACTCACGCCAGAGATGGCGGCGGCTGTCCGCCAATGCGTGGAAAGCGGCGAATATGCCAGTAGTAGCGAAGTGATCCGCGAAGCCTTGCGCGAGTGGAAATTGAAACGTGCGCTGCAACAAAACGAACTCGCCGAATTACGTGGCCTTTGGCAAGCCGGCCTGGATAGCGGCCCCGGTCGTTATGCCACGATGGATGACATTAAGGCGGAAGCGCGTCGGCGATTGTTGTCCCAGGAGTTCGAGCAACATTAATGGCTGTCATCCAGCGTTCGGCGCGGGCCGAAGAAGACTTGATCGAGTTATGGCTTTATATTGCCCAAGACAATCCGCCAGCGGCCGATCGCGTGCTGGACGATATTGAAGAATGTTTTCAACATCTGGCCGAAAACCCCTTGATGGGCCGTTTACGTCCAGACATTGCGCCCGAATTGCGTTATTTCGTGGTGGGTAAATACCTTATTTTGTATCGCATCATGCAGCCTAATGATATTCAGATTGTGCGCGTCATTCACGGCGCGCGGGATGTCCCGAATTTATTTTGATGGCTTGTCAGCGGCTATGCAACAGGATCGAATAACCAAATTTGCTATTCGTAGCCACAGCGAAGCACTCTAACCATGAACATTTCCCTTAACCCCCATTTTGAAGAACTGGTGAAGGCCAAGGTTGATAGTGGTCTTTACAATTCCGTTAGCGAGGTCGTGCGCGAAGCTTTGCGCCTTTTGGAAGAACGCGATCAGTTACGAGCGTTGCGAATGGATGAATTACGGCGAGAAATTCAAAAAGGGATAGACAGCGGCGACCCCGCCCCTTTAGACATGGACGCTATTAAAGCCAGAGGCCGAAAGCGATCTCGATAAAATCTGGTGGTATATCGCCCAAGATAGCCCGAACAATGCCGACAAGTTTCTTGATCGAATTCAGGAAACACTATTCGCGTTGGCAGACTATCCGAAAATGGGAACCCGCCGCGACGAAATCAAAAACGGGGTGCGCAGTCATCCCGTTGGCAATTACCTGATTTTCTATTTTCCGCTACATGACGGCGTTGCCGGAATTCGCTAATCAGTTCTTCTTCGTCGACGCCTTCGGCCGCCAACAGCTCGTCGAGACGGGCCGCGGCGGATTTTAAGGCTTCGACGTCGTCGGCGGTTTTCGCTTCCCGGCTGGGAATGAAATAGCCGATGGTTTCGCCGTGGCGGGTCACGGCGACCGGTTGGCCGGTTTCCAATAAATAATGCGGCAGATGGGTGCGGAATTCGCGAATACCGACTTTAAGCGCTTGCATGATGACATCTCGTTTGTGTACCGTTGTGTACACAATAGCACGATTCCGGTTAATATCCGCTAGCGGCTTGCACATATTCGTTAATGGATCTGCCGGCTTGGGATTATCGACGACACGGATAAATGCCCGTCGTTTGCTGTACCGGTAAACTTGAAATCCGTGATGATTCGATTGTCGTTTGGGTAGAGCTCCAATTTTCGTCGCATCAATGCATATATGACTTGCACCATCGCAATCGATGCCGGTGGATTATCTGGATCGTTGAGCGCCGCTTCCAAATCCAAATCCATTTCGTCTTTTAATCCCCGCAGACTCTTGAGGAAGCCAAGCAACTGTTCGGCTCGTTTCTCTTCGGGGTGGTTGGCGATATTCCAGGCGGCAATCGTCATCATGATCAATTTTTTATAGTCGTCTAAAGACAACTCTTCATAAGAGTAAGGCTCGCTGATGTTAATCAGGGCTTCGGATAGTTTGACGCCGCCATATTGCTCAAGATTGGCTGCCTGTTGTCTTTTTAAGTGTTTGTTGCGGCTGGCTTTGCCCATAATCAGTGTTCCTGTTTCAAGGTTAAATATCCGCCACCAACTTGGACAATCTCTCCTGCCCCGCATGCGTGTAAATCTGCGTGGTGGCGATGCTTTCATGGCCCAGTAAGGCCTGAATGTCGACCAGCTGAACGTCCTTTTCCAGCAAGCGCGTGGCGTAGGTATGACGGAGCTTGTGCGGCGTGACTTTCTTGGTTATGCCGGCCTTATCGATCAATTTCCGCATATAAGCCCTGGCGGCATGTGCGCTGGCCGGCTTTTTCCCCGATTTTTTGGCGAACAGGTATTCGTCCGAGGTCTTGCCGACGATAGACAGCGCCAACACCCGGCCGAAGGCTTCGGGTAATGGTACTTGCCTTTCCTTGTTGCCCTTTCCTATCACCCTTACCGACTTAGCCACGCCATCGACGACACGAATCTGATGCATTTGCAGGCTCAAGGCTTCGCTGATGCGCAGACCGGATTTCTGGATCAGCTCGAACATCAATTCATAGCGCTGCCGCACGTTGATCGCCGATGCCCGGCTTCGGCCAAAGATCGTTTCCGGTATGTCGTCATAGTTGCGTGTCGCTCGGTTAAAAGAGTCCTGTTCTTCCGGTTCGAGCCAAACCGGTATCCGTTTTGGTCGTTTCGGTTTCTCGATTTGATAGATAGGATCGTCTTCCACCAACTCATTGCGCTTGGCCCATTTGTAAAAGGTAGCCAGGCAGGAAATCTTGCGGGCAATCGCATGAGGCCCGACTTTGTTCTTCGCTAAGTGCTGAACAAAGTTTTCGGCCGCGGTAGGTTTGCAGCGCCGCCAATCCAATTGTTCGACCTCGAGCCATCGATGCCAGACGCCTAAATCCGAGTTGTAGTTGTAACAAGTCGTATCGGCGTGACCCTTGGTGTACTTCAAATAGGCCAAAAACTCTTTTCGGATTTGTTCGAACATTTTTTCATTCTGCTCTTCCATCTTTCCTCCATGCCGCGTTTCGTAACCTGTTTGAAAATTTCGGCGGTTTTTTGACGCCAGCCGCTGGCTTGCGATTTTTTAAAATACATATTTTAGGCTATAAAACTTAAAATGCCAAAACGTAAAAAACTTGGTTTCAAACAAAAAAAGGCCTATTTAGGGGTGTAAAAACACATAAAACCAATCCCAGGCAAGCATGGAATAACCGAAGCGAATGTTTTGGTAAGTTTAGTCGTAAAAACTGCTGTTTGGACCGATTTCAGACCAGACTTGGCAAAAATATGGACAGGGGGTAGGATGACATCGAAGCGTTACCGGTAACAACCCATCCGTTAGAGGTAACAGGAATATGTCTAATAATAGGGAACGACAACAAAAGCTGCGTAGCACTCGATTGCAATCGGGTATGTCCCGACTTGAGGTCTGGATAAGTGACTCCGACAAACAATGTCTGGATCGTTTGATGGAAGTAATGAAGGAAAGCGGCAATTTCGATGCCGGTTACGCCGTGGTGATCAGCCGAGCCTTGAAGGAAATGGAAATCAACCTGACGCCGGCCGGCGGCCGCAATGTGGTGAGGTATGGCTTGCTCTATCTGAATAACGATTCGGAAACTGTACGATGATCCCGTTACATCTACCCATGCGCTGATCAATGCTAAACCCACACGAGCGGAAGTTTATCGAGAAACGGCAGCGCCTGATCCGATATTGGCCTATTGTGGCTGGTTTTCTGCTGGCCTTACTGGTGGGATTTGCCGCCTGGCTATGGTTCTATTCGCCTTATATGGTCAATCCATATTACGTCATTGAAAGACTGGAAACCGGTTCGATCGATGCAGGCATCATGCAGATGTCGGTACTTTTTCTGCCGACAATCATGTTATTCCTAATCGTTGTGCTTATCGTGGTAGTTCTGCTGGGTTTTGCCGTTTTTTCCATCGAAAGGCAATACCAGACTATTCTTGGCAAACTGCTGGAAGGCAGTAATGATATATCGGAGACCTGAATCATGAGCCTGAAAGCCGACCGCAACAAAAAGAAACTGGCCAACATAGTCCGCAAAGGTTTTAGGGGTTACCCCATGGCCACCCTCGCCTACTATGGCCCAACAGACAAAAAAGCGACCAAAGTAACTGTTGGCATTATTCTCAGCGAAAGATCGGAACCCGACCCTTTGCGTTGCTGGCTATGCGAAACCGACGTAAGGCATGATCCGTCCAGCATTGAAGAAATCCTGCTGTTCTTGGAAGAGCAAAGCGTTACCTCCGTCGTCGCTGTCGATAGAATCATCGGCTGTCCGCACCAGGAAGGCATTGACTACCCTGATGGTGAAGCTTGCCCGGAATGCACATTCTGGAAGGGACGGGATCGGTGGACTGGCGATCATATTCATTGAGATTGCGGTTATCCCCAAAACCTGTGGATAAATTTGTGACAAGTCGGTGACAAACCGCCCTAACCTACCGTCAAACAACAAGGACGCTTAAATTGGCTAGAAACTGGTCAGACCTGAAACTCGAACTATCGACTCCACCCGTGACCATTCCGGAAGCTCGTAGGATGCGGTGAAGAATGAACCGCATCGGTCGCGATCGATGCGCATCGCTATTGCTCGGCGCACCCTTGGCTTACATTTCGAACGCGGCGTGGATATTCGGAACGCTTTCGGCCGCACAACCCAAAAAACGAATGACTAACTTCGTGCGGCACATCTCACCCAGACGATGTTTGTTCGATGATAATTATGGCAAACGCTACCGCAGTGAGATTACGACATGGGCATACAGGATCGCGATTACTACTGGGAAAAACATAAGGAAGCGGCTAAAACCAACATCGGCGACTTTGATAATCTACTCAATCGCAAGCAACACCGTTATCAAAAGCCTAGCCCAAAGCGCTCTAGCAACCTTAAATATCTTTTGACTCCCGCATTGGTGTTATTCGGACTTTGGCATGGAGCGGATAGGCTATTGAAGTACAAAGCCAGTCAGCCGCCTAAGCCCGTTAGCATTTCGATTCCGCAGGCCCCCGCGATCGCCGGCGGATTAATCATCCATGCCGACCCCCAAGGACACTTCCGGGGGACGGTACTGATCAACGACGTGCCGATGCCATTCCTGATCGATACCGGCGCAACCAAAACCTCGATTCCAGCGAATTTGGCTTATGCGGCGCGACTGTCTTTTGGCGAAACAGTCAATTCGAACACGGCGGGCGGAAAAGTTGTCGACCGGCTTACCCAAATCAGCAGCCTGAAAATCGGCAATGCCGAAATCAGAAATATCGATGCCCATATCAATCAATATTTGGACGAAGTTCTGATTGGCATGAACACCTTGAAGTATTTCAACATAAGCCAAAGCGGCGATACCATGATCTTGGTCGCTAATGGATCGTCGCTACAAGAAATCGCTCAAGCGCCTATGCCGTCAAGAATCACTTCAATTACGCCTCCCACTATCCAAGGCACAGTGGCATCAAGCCAACCGATCAAGAAACCGGCCACGATCAAAAAATCGGTGACTTGCGATGCTCGGCAGGTTTGCACCACGAAATACAGCGACCGTTAGCCATGACCCAAGCAATTCTCAATTGAAGCCGAAAAAATTTGGCAAACCATCCTTGGCTCGGCTTGGTGCGGCCAATGCCGGGGCGGTACAACCATCGTCTATTAATCGCCACCAGTCGCGCTAACCCGCGACTTGCCGGCGCAGAGGAACGAAACGCAGGGAAAGATCGACCCTGAAGAGACAGCCAAGTATTTTTGGCTCTATGTGAAATACCGTGGGTAAGTAAACTGAAGCTTACCGCATAAGAAGTAAACCATATGGATGAAGTTGTCGATATTTCGATAGCCTCTGGCCCGGCGTTTAGAGAGCTGAACCTTGTGGTTGATACCTTCGAGAACGCCGTTAGTCAGCCGTGATTCGACGAA